>CAXUFU010000167.1:0-6264 GCA_964250275.1 uncultured Chthoniobacterales bacterium
GATTGCCGGCACGTTGCCGGACAGTCAGGGACCGGGCCGGAGGCCCATCCCTACCTTTTACGGGGGATCGATGCGCGTGGGGCGCATGATTTGTTTTTGCTGGCGGGCGCGGCGGTCCATGCCCCAGGCGATCCAGATGCAGGCCTCGTAGAGGATGAGCATCGGCGCAGCGACGAACATCATCGTAAAGGGATCGGTCGAGGGCGCCACAAACGCGGCTAGCAGACAGATCAGGATGACGGCGTACGCCCGGGTCTTGCGCAGCATCGAGACGTCGACGATGCCCAGCTTGACCAGCGCGATGACCACCACAGGCAGCTCGAAGGACAAGCCGAAGATCAGGATGAACTGCGTGGCAAAGGAAAAATACAGGCCGACGGTCCAATCCGGGTGCAGCCCCATGTGCAGGTTATCGTAAAAGAGCCATTTCAGCGTGGCGGGGAGCACCCAGTGAAAACAGAAGAACACCCCGCTCAAGAACAAGGCGAAGCTCAGCCCAATGCCCGGCAACACGAACCCCTTTTCGCTCGGCAGCAACGCCGGCAGGACGAAGCCCGCCAGGTAGAAAAGCTGGAGCGGGAACGACAGGATGATGCCCGCGTAAAACGCCAGCGACAGCGAGGTGTTGATGGAATCGGTCGGGCTGAGCGAGCGCAGAGACACGACGTTACCGGCGTTGACCGCCTGCAAAGGGGCCTCGACCACCTGCATCAACTGGAAGCGAAAGGCGAAACTCAAGATCATCGCCAGGCCAAGGGTCACCACCACCTTGATCAGCGTCCAGCGCAGGTCTTCGAGATGATCCAGGAACGGCTTGACCATCTCCGTGTCCTTTCGTTCGCGAATTTGGAACAGCTTACGGAGGATGGCTCGGATCATTGGTGGCGCGGAAGATAGTCGCAGTGCGGAGAGTCTGCACGGGGAAGTACGCGATTCTCGCGCAGGAAGCCGCGCGAAGCGCATCTAAAGCGAGGTAGGGATGGGTCTCCGACCCGGTCCCTTGCTGTCTGGTGGGCGTACCGTTTGCATGGCGCGGGCCTCTTCTTAGCAGGCTTGCCAGACAGCAAGGGACCGGGTCGGAGACCCATCCCTCCCTTTTTTAGAGCAGACCGGCGGCAGCCAGGCGCGCATACAGGCTCAGCGCGTTGGCGTTGACGATTTCACCCTCAGCGATCATCCGGGTCAACTCCGCCGCCGTGAACTCGGCGCAGCCCAGAATCCCCTCGTCCTCGTCGTGCGCTGCGCCGGCATCGGCCAGGACGACGCCGCGGGCGAGGAACAAATGGCAAAGCTCGTCCGTAAAGCCCTGCGAAGTGAAAAAGTACCCGAGCGCAATCAGCTCGCCGCCGCCGCCGGCCGGCAACTCGTAGCCGGTTTCCTCCCGCAACTCGCGGATGGCAGTGTCCCGAATCACCGTGGCATCAGCAGAGTCTTCGTCATCGATCTGGCCGGCGGGAAACTCCCAGAGCGCCGCGCGCACGGGAATCCGCTCCTGGCGCAGCAAGACGTACTTGCCCGCGACCGTCACGGGCGCGATCACGACGGCCGGCGCCCGGTGCACGACCGTCCACGAGAGGGGTTGGTCGCGCCGCGTCGGCGTGAGGACCTCCTGCTGGGTGAGTTCCAGATGGGCCGATTCGAAAATGGTCTTCGTGCGGACAGTGTGCCAGCCCGCCGGATCCTGGGCGCGCTCAGACTTCTTGCGGGGCATGGAGGGTATCGCGCCACGCTTGCAGGCGCGCGGCGACGTTTTTAAAAGAAGGAGAACCGGTCGTGGTACGGCTGGCGAGGGAGCGGCGCACGTCGAGCACGGCGTAGACATCATCGTCAAAAGCGGGGCTGGCGGACCGGAAATCGTCCTGCGTCAGCTCCGAGAAGCCGGTCCTGCGCTCCAGGCACAAAGCCACCAGCTTGCCGATGATCTCGTGCGCCTGGCGGAAGGGCACGCCTTTGAGCACCAGGTAATCGGCCAGGTCGGTGGCGAGAAGATTGGGATCGGCCGCAGCCGCGGCCATGGCGGCGGTTTCGACGCGTGCGTCCGTCAGCATGGCCGCGAACACGTGCAGGGCGGCTTTGAGGGTATCGACCGAATCGAAGACGGCTTCCTTATCCTCTTGCAGATCGCGGTTGTAGGTCATCGGCAAGCCTTTGAGGATGGTCAGCAACCGGAAAAGATTGCCGTAGAGCCGGCCGGTTTTGCCGCGGGTGAGTTCGGCGACATCCGGGTTCTTTTTCTGCGGCATGAGGCTCGAGCCGGTGGTAAACGCGTCGCTCAAGGTCAGAAAATGGAACTCGCTGGAGGACCACAAAATGACATCCTCGCTCAGCCGCGAGAGGTGCATGCCGGCCACGGCGGCGGCGGCCAGAAATTCGCAGGCAAAATCA
The DNA here is from genome assembly GCA_964250275.1 of uncultured Chthoniobacterales bacterium. Lineage (GTDB taxonomy): Bacteria > Verrucomicrobiota > Verrucomicrobiia > Chthoniobacterales > SZAS-18 > CAXUFU01. The sequence goes on from CAXUFU010000167.1 coordinate 2,386, forward strand.
CGGTCGCTGACGGCGTCCATGCTGTTTTCGCTGAGACGGGAAAAGCCGAGGCGGCTGGCCACCAGTTGGCGATCGAGGGCGATGGTTGAGCCCGCCAACGCCCCGGAGCCGAGCGGCAGGACGTCCAGGCGTTTGGCGGCGTCCGCGAAGCGGCCGAGATCACGCTCGAACATTTCGGCGTAGGCCAGCAGGTGATGGGCGAAGAGCACGGGCTGAGCGCGTTGCAGATGGGTGTAGCCGGGAAGAAAAACTTCCGCTTGCCGCGCGCCGAGCTCGACCAGCGCCCGTTGCATCTCGCGCAAGGCCGCGCTGATTTCCTGGATCTCCGCGCGCAAATAAAGCCGCAGGTCCAGCGCGACCTGATCGTTGCGGCTGCGCGCCGTGTGCAGCTTGGCGCCCGCCGCGCCGATGCGCGCCGTCAAGGCGGACTCGATGTTCATGTGGATGTCCTCGAGCTCCGGCTGGAAGACAAACTCGCCGCGCTCGATTTCGCTCGCGATCTGCCGCAAGCCGCCCTCGATGGCGGCCAGCTCCTCGGGCGTGATCAACCCGGCGGCCTGCAAGGCATAGGCATGGGCGATGGAGCCTTCGATATCGTGCCGGTAAAGGCGCCAATCGAAGGAGATCGACTCGGTGTAGGCGCGCACCTGGGCATCGGTTGCCTGTTGGAAACGCCCCGTCCACATGCCGTCAGAATGGGGACGCCGCCGTAAAAATCAAGCGTCAACCAGGGGTGACTCGGGACATGCGGACGGGAAAAAACGTTGCAAACGCCAAGGTGCGTCCTACGATTTTAGGCCCGGCGTTCGTCTGCCAACCGGTTTGGCCGCGCCATCCCCCTGATGTACTCCTCGTCGCAACCGGAACTCAAAATTTTCAGCGGCTCGGCCCACCGCGAACTGGCCGCCCGGATCGCCGCTTACGTCGGTATTCCCCTAGGCGAAGCGGACGTGAAGGCGTTCGCCGACGGCGAGACCAGCGTGCGCATCAACGAGAACATCCGCGGCCGCGACGTCTACATCGTCCAGCCGACCTGCCCGCCGGTGAACCATAATTTGATGGAACTGCTGGTGCTGGTCGATGCCGCCCGCCGGGCCAGCGCGGCGCGGATCACCGCCGTGATGCCGTTTTTCGGTTACGCGCGCCAGGATCGCAAGGATCGCCCCCGCGTGCCGATCACGGCCAAGCTCGTGGCGAACCTGATCGCGGCGGCCGGAGTCGACCGGGTGTTGACGGTCGATTTGCACGCCCAACAGATCCAGGGGTTTTTCGACATTCCGGTAGACCACCTGTACGCGCTGCCGGTTTTCCTCAAGCACTTGCGTCAGCGCGACTTTGCTCCGCTGGCGGTGGTGTCGCCGGACGTGGGCGGCATCAAGGTGGCGGATGCGTACGCGCAGGCCCTGGGCGTGCACCTGGCAACCGTGGCCAAAAAGCGCAAGAGCGACACGGAAGTCGACTCGTTTTATCTCATCGGCGAGGTCAAGGATCGCAACGTCCTGCTCGTCGACGATCTCACCACGACGGCCGGCACGCTGACCAGCGCGGCCCGCATCTGCAAGGCACACGGCGCGCTCTGCGTGTATGCGGCCGTCACGCACGCGGTGTTGACGGATATGGCGGTCGAACGTCTGCGTGATTCCGAGATCGCGGAACTGATCACGACCAATAGCATCCCCACGCGCAAAGCGCAGCTTGCGGATTGCCGGATGACTGTCCTGTGCATTGCCTCGCTCCTGGGCGAGGGGATCAAGCGCATCCACGGAGACGAGTCCGTCAGCAGCCTGTTCAATCTCGACAGCGTCATCTAAACGGTCGGGATGCCTGGGATTGTAGGGCGGGCGCTTCGCCTGCCTGGGACGGCGCCATTGTTCGTTACGAAACGCGCCCTTGCATTTGCGCGTGCATCCGCCATCTTCTCCACCCCTTTCTTTTATGGCTATCCAACTCAAGATCACTGCCCAGGCGCGCACCGAGGCCGGGCGCAACGCGGTCAAAAAGATCAAGCGCGCCGGGTTCGTGCCCGGGGTTATCTACGGCGCCAAGGATCCGGCGTTTAACATCCAGGTGGTGGAACGCGAGTTGTCGAAGCTGCTCGATCACGCCTCCAGCGAGAGCGTGCTGGTGGATGTCCAGATTCAGGATGGCGCGGAAACCCGCAACCGCACGGCGCTTATCCAGGAGATCCAGCATCACCCGGTCACCGGCGCGATCCAGCACCTCGACCTGCATGCCGTCGCCATGGATGAACTGCTCAGCGCGGAGGTTTCGGTGGAGACCGTCGGCGATGTGATCGGCGTGCGGCAGGGCGGGGGAGTGCTTGAGTTGATTTTGCGTACGGTGGAGATCGAGTGTCTCCCCGCCGACCTGCCGGAGTCGATCAAGGTCGACGTGAGCGCGTTGGAAGTGGGCGATTCCATTCACGTCAAGACGCTCGCGCTGCCGCCGGGAGTGACGGTGCTCAACGATGGCGAACTCACCGTGGTGTCGGTCGCCGCGCCCACCGTGGTCGAGGAACCCGCCGCGGCCTTGCCGGAAGCCGGCGCGCAGCCGGAAGTCCTCAGCGAGAAGAAGCCGGAAACCGGCGCGGCCGCTTCTACGACCGCCGCGTCGTAAGGCTGGCGCGCCTGAACTTGGTCGTATGCCTGCCGCCGCCGAGCGCCCCATCCGCCTGGTCGCCGGCTTGGGCAACCCGGGACGCGAGTACGAGAATACCCGGCACAACGCGGGGTTCCTGGTCATCGACCGGTTGGCCGCGCGGCTTGGGCTGACGCTCCAATTTTCCCAGGCCTGGCAAACGCTCTTCGGGCGAGCCGCGGACGGCTGCATGTACCTGAAGCCCATGACATTTATGAACCTGAGCGGCCGCGCGGTGCAATCCGTGGCGCAGTTCTATAAGGTGGACGCGACGGAAACACTGATCGTGTACGATGACCTGGCTTTGCCGCTCGGACAGTTGCGGCTGCGGCGAGAGGGGTCGGCGGGCGGCCAGAACGGCATGCAGTCGGTCATCGAGCATTTGGGGACAGCTGCGGTGCCGCGCGTGCCGGGCGGCATCGGCGCGGCGGCGGAGGGGGGCCAGGTCGGGCCGGGGCGGGGCAAGTTCACGGTCGATGAACTCTCTGCGCTGACGGCGGCCATCGATCGGGCGGCGGATGCGGTCGTCCACAGCCGCGAGCACGGCCTGGAAGCGGCCATGAACCTTTTTAACCGTGCGGCGCCTGAGTCTGCCACGCCGCATCTCACCACAAGGCAGCCCACCGAGAGAACCCGATCATCATGAAACACAGATACGAAAGCCTGCTGGTGTTGGACACCCAAGGCAAGGAAGACACCGTCAAGGAGACCATCGAACGCCTGGAAAAGGATTTCGCCAAGGAAGGCGCCGAGGTGGAAAGCGTGCAAAAGATGGAGAAGCGCGAGTTCACGTATGCGGCCGGCCCGCTGACCTCCGGTTATTTTGTGAACTTTGTTTTCGAGGCGGAGCCGGCGGTGCTCGATAAATTGCGCGCCAAGTTCAAGTTGGACCCGGAAATCTATCGGCAGAACTATCAAAAGCTGCGCGCGAAAAAAGTCGCCAAGTAAGGGCGACGGCGGCTAAATTGACGCATGGCAAATCTGAACAAGGTCATGCTGATCGGGAACCTGACGCGGGATCCTGAGATCAAGTACACCCCCAAGGGGCAGGCGATCGCGGAATTGGGTCTGGCGATCAATCGCTATTACACGTTGGAATCGGGCGAAAAGCGGGAGGAGACCACGTTCGTCGACGTGACGCTTTGGGGGCGGCAAGCGGAGATTGCCAAGGAATACTTGGCCAAAGGGAAGCCGGTGTACATCGAAGGCCGGCCGATGCTCGACACCTGGGACGATAAGCAG
>CAXUFU010000168.1:0-6260 GCA_964250275.1 uncultured Chthoniobacterales bacterium
CCGGGCGATGCCCGGCCCCGCGGCCTGCGTCGCCGACGGTCACACACCGCCGCTACAAAGCTTCAAGCAGCGGCTAGAAGATGTCGTAGCCGGTAAGTTCCGGTTGTAGGGCGGGCGCTTTTCCTGCCGGGGATGGCGCTGTACCTTGGCAGGCGGGGCGCCCGCCCTACAACTCGGAGGCCGCCTCCGCAAAGGGCAAGTGGCTAGTCAAGCTACCGATGCTGCCAGCAAGGGTCCGGAGGAGACTAACTTTTTCCGGCGCGCATCGACCACGAGCGAAAGCCCTTCGAGGGTTCGCGCGCCCAAGATCGTCAGGTCTCCCGGTTCGCCAAACACCACTTCGTCAATGGTAAACGACTCGTCGACGTGCAGAATGGCAAACCCGACGCTCCGGGTAATCGACTGGCCGTTCGCCATCGTGAAAGTTAGATCCTTCTTTTCTCGGCTCACCCCAATTTCTGCAAGCGTTCTGGCAGGTATCCAGGTGTATTCGCTGCCCGAGTCGACAAGGATCCGGGGAACCGTCACTGTTTTGGTACGGTCAACATGGTTTTCTAACTTACAGCCCACGTGGAATGTTCCCATAGATGAGTGCTTCGGCCCCGGGCGGCTTCAAGCTCAAAATAAATCCCCTTGCCCGGATGACTTCGCCGGCGCTCGCAAGCCCAATTTATCATAAGCCTTGGGCAGCGCGACTCTGCCTTGCGGAGTCCGTTTGACGTAGCCCTGCATGATCAGATACGGCTCGTGCACCTCTTCGAGGGTGCCGGCTTCCTCGCCGACCGCCACCGAAAGCGAACTCAGGCCCACCGGACCACCGCCGAATTTGTGGATGAGCGCTTCGACGACGCGCTTGTCCATCTCGTCGAAGCCGTCCGTGTCGATATCGCGCATGGCCAGCGCCGCATCGGCGACTTCGCGGTTGATGCGCCCGGCGGCGCGCACCTGGGCGAAATCGCGCACCCAGCGCAGCAGGTTGTTCGCGATGCGGGGGGTGCCCCGGGAGCGGCGGGCGATTTCCAGGGCGCCGGCCGCGTCGATCTCGACGTCGATCAAGCCCGCGCTCCGCTGCACGATGACTTGCAGGTGGCCGGCGTCGTAATAGTCCAGCCGGCAATCCATCCCAAAGCGTGAACGTAATGGCGCGCTGATCATGCCCGAACGCGTCGTGGCGCCGATCAAGGTGAACTTGGGCAGGTTTAGCCGCACGGACCGGGCGTTGGGGCCCTGGTCGATGATGATGTCGAGTTTATAATCCTCCATCGCGGGATAGAGGTATTCTTCGATCGTGGCCTGCAGACGGTGGATCTCGTCGATGAAAAGGACGTCGCCGCGTTCCAGCGTGGTGAGCAGGCCCGCCAGGTCGCCGGCCTTTTCGATGACGGGGCCGCTGGTGTTCTTGATGGCCACATTCATCGATTGGGCCACGATGTGCGCGAGGGTGGTTTTGCCCAGTCCGGGCGGCCCGCTCAAGAGGATGTGTTCGAGCACGTCGCCGCGCCCACGCGCCGCGGAGACCAGCAGTTCGAGCCGTTCACGGACCTTGTCCTGCCCCGCGAACTCGCTGAAGGCCGGCGGCCGCAGGGAGACGTCGAAGGGCGTCTCGGCGGGTGCAACGTCGGCGGCGGCGGCTTTCTTCATCGTCCGGCGGCGGGCAGCGTGACGCGTTCGTAGATCTCGGCCAGCGGCAAGTCGCAATCGATGCTGGCGAGGCGCAGGACACACCCGTCTCCCAGGTCGTCATAATCCCAAATACCATCCTCCCGCAGCCGATGATGCTCCACCCGATTTTGGTCGGTGGCCACCAGCACGTAATCGGTCAGTGTTTCCAGCCGCCGGTAGCGAGCGAACTTGATGCCGCGGTCGAATGGCTCCGTGCTCGGCGAAAGCACCTCGAAAATCACGCGGGGATTGAGCAGGCTGGGCGGGTTTTTACCCACTGTCTCAAACTTGGGCTCGCCGCACAGTGCGATGACGTCCGGGTAGGTGTACATGTCGTCTGCCGCACGTACTCGCATGTCTGAGGTGAAAACTGGGCAAGATTTGCCGCGCAGCCGGCTGTGTAATCCGGCGAAGAGGTCGCCCGTGATCAGGTCGTGTTCCGGCTGTGCGCCGGCCATCGCGAAGATTTCCCCGGCAACGTACTGGCTCTTGTACTCGGCCTGGTTCTCGAGCAAAAAATACTCTTCGGGCGTGAAGAGGCGTTTGGGCAGTGCGCTCATGCGTGGTGTATTAGACGCCTTCGCCGCTGGCTTGGCAATCGGCTTCCGCTCCGTGCATTGACACCTCCGCGCACATCGATACCGTTAGGCCCCTTGTTTCCGGTCCCACGTTGATCCGTTCGCATCCTTTTTCTTCTTCTCGCCATGGCTACCCGTAAAACCACCGCCCGCGGCGCTGCCGCGCGGAAAACCGCTCCTGCCCCGCGCAAAGTAGCCGCCGCCAAGGCACGCAACGGTACGGCCAAGGCCCTGGCCTCGAACGGCAAGAAGTCCGCGCCCGCGCCGGCTCGCGCTGCCGCCACCGCGGCCAAGCCGGCGAAGGCCAAGGCAGGCCGTTATGTTTACTATTTCGGCGATGGCGGCGCGGACGGGGACGGGTCGATGAAGCCGCTGCTCGGCGGCAAAGGCGCCAACCTGGCGGAGATGACCCGCATCGGCTTGCCGGTGCCTCCTGGGTTCACCATCACGACCGAAGTCTGCACGTACTTCTACGAGCACGGGCGCAGCTATCCGCCGGAACTCGATGCCCAAGTCGAGAAGGCGCTGGCAAAGATCGAAGCGTCGGTCGGCAAGAAGCTCGGCGGGACGGAAAACCCGCTGTTGCTTTCGGTGCGCTCCGGCGCCCGCGATTCCATGCCGGGCATGATGGACACCATTCTTAACCTCGGCATGAACGACACGACGGTCGAGATCGTCGCGCGCAAGACTGCCAACCCGCGCTTTGCCTACGATAGCTACCGGCGTTTCCTGCAAATGTACGGCGACGTCGTCATGGGCGTGCAAAAGCGGCCCGGTGAGGATCACGAGCCTTTCGAGACCGTCATCGAGCAGGTCAAGCACGATGCAAACGTCGAACTCGATAGCGAGCTGAGCGTCGAGTCCCTCCAGGAACTGGTGCAAGGGTTCAAGGATCTCATCCACGAGCGCACCGGCCGGAGTTTCCCGCAGGATCCGCGGGAGCAACTCAAAGGCGCAATCGGTGCGGTTTTCGGCTCCTGGATGAACGATCGCGCCATCGTTTACCGCCGCAAATACGGCATCCCGACCGAGTGGGGTACGGCCGTTAACGTGCAAACCATGGTCTTTGGCAACATGGGTGAGACCAGCGCGACCGGTGTCGCTTTCACCCGCGACCCAGCCACGGGGGAGAAAGTATTTTACGGCGAGTACCTCATCAACGCTCAGGGCGAGGACGTCGTCGCCGGGGTGCGCACGCCGAAACCCGTCGCGCAACTCGGCCAGGAAATGCCCGTCTCCTACAAGCAGCTCCTGAAGGTCCGCGACACGCTGGAAAAACATTTCCGGGACATGCAGGACCTCGAGTTCACCATCGAGGACAACAGGCTCTTCATCCTGCAGACCCGCAACGGCAAGCGCACCGGCACGGCCGCGGTGCGGATCGCCACCGAGATGGTCAAGGAGCGGTTCATCTCCCGGGAAGACGCGGTCAAACGGATCCCGGCCGATAGTCTCAGCCAGATCCTGGCGCCGATCTTTGACCGGGCTTCGGTCAAGAGTGCGAAAGTGATCGGCAAAGGCCTGCCAGCCGGCCCGGGCGCGGCCAGTGGCAAAGTCGTTTTTAACGCGGAGGAAGCCGTCGAGATGGCGCACCGCGGCGAGAAGGTGGTGCTGGTGCGCATCGAGACCAGCCCGGAGGACTTGCGCGGCATGATCGCGGCCGAAGGCATCCTGACTGCCCGCGGTGGGGTGAGCAGCCACGCTGCGCTCGTGGCGCGGCAGATGGGTAAGGTGTGCGTCTGCGGCGCTTCGAACCTCGTCATCGATTACGCGAAGAAGACGGTCACGGCTGGCAATGTGGTCCTGCAAAAAGGCGAGTTCATTTCCATCGACGGCACCAGCGGCGAGGTCTTCGCCGGAGAAGTCAAAACGGCTCCGTCCGAGGTCGTGCAGGTGCTCGTGGCCAAGACGCTCGACGGGAAGAAAAGCCGCGCCTTCCAGGAGTTCGATGCCTTGATGAAGATGGCCGATAGCTTCCGCAAACTGCAAATCCGCACGAATGCGGACACGCCCGATCAGGTGGCCAACGCGGTGGCTTTCGGCGCGCAAGGGGTCGGCTTAACGCGCACCGAGCACATGTTTTTTGAAGGCGATCGCATCGATGCGATGCGCGAGATGATCCTGGCCGAAAACGTGGAGGCTCGCAAAGCGGCGTTGGCCAAGCTGCTGCCCTATCAGCGGGATGATTTTGCCGGAATTTTCCGGGCGCTCAAAGGATTGCCGGCGACGATCCGCTTCCTCGACCCGCCTTTGCATGAGTTCCTCCCGCACGACCGGGCACAGCAAGAGGCTTTGGCGAAAAAGTTGGGCGTCGACGCGGACCGCATTGCCGCGCGCGTGCATGAGTTGCACGAGTTCAACCCCATGTTGGGCCATCGGGGTTGCCGCCTGGGCTTGAGCTTCCCGGAGATCAGCGAAATGCAGGCGCGCGCCGTGTTCGAGGCTGCCGCGCAGGTCATGAGCGAGAAGATCAAGGTAAAAGCGGAGATCATGATTCCGCTGGTAGGTTTCCCGCGCGAGTTGCAGCTCCAGATCGACGTTGTGCACCGGGTGGCAGCGGAGGTGGCCAAGGAAAAGAAGGTCCGGAAGATCGATTACCTGGTCGGGACCATGATCGAAATCCCGCGGGCGTGCGTGGTGGCGGATGAAATCGCCAAGAGCGCCGAGTTTTTCTCCTTCGGCACGAACGACTTAACGCAGACCACGCTTGGCATGAGCCGGGATGACAGCGGCAGTTTCCTGCCGCATTACGCGGAGTTGGAAATCCTGCCGACGAACCCGTTTGCTTCCATCGACCAGGGTGGTGTCGGCGAGTTGATGCGGTTGGCAGTGACCAAGGGCCGCGCGACGCGCCCAGACATTAAACTGGGTATCTGTGGCGAGCACGGCGGCGAGCCGACCAGCGTGAAATTCTGTCACCGTCTTGGGCTGGCGTATGTCAGTTGCAGCCCATTCCGCGTACCAATTGCCCGGCTGGCAGCGGCCCAGGCGGCGCTGGAGTAGAGGCGCTCCCTCCCCGCCGCATCAGCGGCTCGTTCTCAAAGGTAGGGATGGCTCTCCGAGCCGGTCCCTGACTGTCTGGCGGGCGTGCGAAGTTCGCTGAACCGCGTCTACGGCCGGCGGACGCTCACCAGACAGTCAAAAACCCACTGCCGCGTGCCTTTCACCTGTGTAAAGGTTCGCCACGGCCACCAATTTGCGTCCGGCGAAAAACTTTATTTTGTTCCCGCGTCAGCGTGATTTCAGCGGCTTCCCAGTTCACGCGCTAACCGCATGCGGCTGAACGTTTGATGGGCCGGTGCAGCCTCCCCGAACGGTACGTGTCTCCATTGCGTAAGGCAGTCTCTGGCAAAGGGTTGTAACTAAAAAGCCTCTCGGCCTATACCGTTGCGCTAGGCAGAAATCCGGCGATCTGCGGCCGCTAATCCGTCGAGCTTCTTAGCACCGGAAGCCGCCGGAAGAGGACATCTATTGAGATGCTGCGTTCAAACTTTCTGTAAAATATTTTTGACACGTTCTCCGCATTTCGCATAAACACGGGCTTGTCGCGTGCCGAGGACGGCGTTGCGACGTTTCGTCTGCGGGAAGGAAATACATTGTTCGGCGTGCATCGAGGACGCGGTTTGAACTTCCACGGGCGGAACGCCTTAACCAAGACAGAATACATTTACAAACAACCATGATTAGAACCTCGCAAGGGAAGAAGATTTCTGTTTACCGCTGGGCGTTGGCCCTCGGTTTAGGCAGTTCGCTGGTCGCATTGGGCGCGGCCAATGCTCAACAGGCAAATGCACCTGCGGACGAGACGCAGTCGGCTGAACGCGTCATCGTGACGGGCTCCAACATTCCGTCCGCGGCTGAAGTCGGCGGGTCTGAGGTCACGACGATCGACCAAGAGGGAATCGTTCGGACCGGTACGGATGACCCGGAAACTGCCCTGACATTTTCCGATCCGGCTTTCACGGGTGGTGGCAACGTCGGTTCGAGCAACGCCAGTATTGCTGCGGGAAACACAAACGG
>CAXUFU010000169.1:0-6250 GCA_964250275.1 uncultured Chthoniobacterales bacterium
CATCCGCCCCCAAACGGCGAGCACGCCCGGGACGATGAGCCACCACCCGCGCGGCTCGAGGATCCGGGACGCTCTGGTGCGCGGCGCCGGCGGGCGAAACGGACCGACGAAAAACGCGTAAGCCACTCCGCCCAACGCCGCCACGGTGAGTTGCCCGGCCATGGCGCCGTAAACGCCCTCGAGCTTGAGCGGCGTGTAACCGCCCGCGCGCACCAGCGAGCCGATGAAGAATTTGACGGTCAGAAAGGGGAAGACCCGGTCGAAAATCATCTCCATCGGCGTCGGCACGAAGAAGAACAGCCGCAGGAACGCCATGCACGCAAGCATGACCACGCCGCCCAATATTCCGGCGACGAGACCGCGGACGAGCAGCCCGAGACGCACCCGCAAGGACGATGGAACGGCGGGATCGTTTGGATTCATAAAGCGTTCCGGGAAAGGAGCAAACGAAGCGTTAACGCCAGGCTACACCGCAAACGGCTCTCGCGCCTGGACTTTGCACAGACCGCCCGCCGCTTGCCCCACGGCCACCATCTTTTTCGTCCGCGCCCGCTTGGAACAACAGCCAATGGCCCCTGCCTAAGCCGATCACCTCTACCATGCACCCTGATCCCGCCGCCAAACTGAGCGAGGCCGCTCGATCCAGAGAACGTGGTGGAGAAAACCGACCGCCGTCTCTTTATGTCGCGCACGGAGGTTCGCGCAAAGAGTAGCGATTCGCATCTGGGTCATGTCTTCCCGGATGGACCCGCGCCCACGGGCCAGCGTTATTGCATGAACTCCGCTGCCTCGCGCTTCATCCCGGTGGATCGGTTGGAAGCGGAAGGAAAGGCTTTAATCCTCAGGAAATCTGCGGGCACCTCTCCCGGCCCTCGCTCTGGGAGCGAGAGGATGCGCCGGGCCCGATTTTCCGTATGTTCAAAGTCATGACCAACGCGCAAATCAAAGCTTACTCGACCCCTGCCGCCAGCGAACGGCTGGCCCCTTTCACCATCCGCCGGCGAGACACCGGGCCGACGGATATCGCCCTGGAAATCCTCTTCTGCGGCGTTTGCCATTCCGACCTGCACCAGGCCCGCGACGAATGGCACAACACGATCTATCCCTGCGTCCCCGGGCATGAGATCGTCGGCCGCGTCACGCGAGTCGGCGAGCAGGTGACCAAGTTCCAGGTGGGCGATCTGGCCGGGGTCGGATGCATGGTCGATTCCTGCCGCACCTGCCCGAGTTGCCAGGCTGGGCTGGAGCAATACTGCACGACCGGTTGCACCCTCACCTATAATGGGCAGGACAAGCACCTTGGCGGGCAGACCTTTGGCGGCTATTCCACCGATGTGGTGGTGGACGAAAGCTTTGTCCTGCGTGTGCCGCAAAACCTCGATCCGGCGGGGGTGGCTCCGCTGCTTTGCGCCGGCATCACCACCTACTCGCCCTTGCGGCATTGGAAGGTCGGCGCCGGCCAAAAGGTGGGCATCGTGGGGTTAGGCGGCCTGGGGCACCTGGGCTTGAAGTTTGCGCGTGCCTTTGGCGCGCATGTCGTGCTGTTTACGACTTCGCCGAATAAGATTGAAGACGGCAAGCGGCTCGGCGCCGACGAGGTGGTTGTCTCCCGCAACGAGGACGAGATGAAGCGGCAGACGGCCAGCTTCGACTTCATTCTGGACGCGGTCTCCGCCGACCACGACATCAACGCCTATCTGAACCTGCTCAAGCTCGACGGTACGCTCGTCATGGTCGGTGCGCCGGAGAAACCGTTGCCGGTGGCAGTCTTCAGTTTGCTGCTGCCCCGCCGCAGCTTCGCTGGTTCGTGCATCGGTGGCATTGCGGAAACCCAGGAGATGCTCGATTTTTGCGCCGAGCACGACATCGTTTCCGATATCGAGATGATTGCCATCGACCAGATCAACGAGGCCTACGAACGCCTGCTCAAGCAGGATGTAAAGTACCGCTTCGTCATCGACATGGCTTCACTCAAGGGGTGAGATAAGGCCGCTGGTGTCGTCCCGCGTTCACTGCCGTTGCCAACGGTAGATCCGGCCGTTTCGGTCCACGAAGAACTCCTGGTGATGCGTGGTCCGGTGGGGCTGCATCACGCTGACGATGGTACCCTTGGTAGTGTCGGCAGTGGCCGAGCCGGGGGTAATGTAGCCGGAGACCCGCTCGTAGGTCAGGATCTTGCCGCCGTGCGCGTCGGGACGCACCTGGTCCGGCGCTCCCCACGCGGCGAAGAGATCTTGCCGCGTCTCGCCCAGCCAGTCTCGCGTGGCGTAAGTTGTGGGCGTCGAAACGCAACCTGCCAGCAGCCAGGCGCACGAGACCATGACGGCAAAGCACCAAAAAATCGCCGCGCACATCGCTCCCAAGACAGTAGTGGGTCAGCGTTTGCTCAAACCTGGCTACGCCGCCCAGTCGAGCACGATCTTGCCTGATTGCCCGGAGCGCATCAGCTCGAATCCTTGCGCGAAATCACGGTACCCGAACCGGTGGGTAATCACCGGCGAAATATCCAGCCCGGACTGGATCATCGCCGTCATCTTGTACCAGGTCTCGTACATTTCGCGGCCGTAAATGCCCTTGATTGTCAGGCCGTTGAAAACGACCAGGTCCCAATCGATGGCGGCCTCCGGCCCGTGCAAGCCGATGCCCAGCAGCGCGATTTTGCCGCCGTGGCACATGGCGGGCAGCATGGCATTGAAAGCCTTGGTGTTGCCGCTCATCTCGAGCCCGACATCAAACCCCTCCTTCAGCCCCAGCCGCGCCATGGCCTCATCCAGGCGCTCGGTGCGGATATCGAGCGCCAGACTGGCGCCCAGCTTTTTGGCCAGATCCAGCCGGTAAGGATTAACGTCCGTTACGACCACCGAGCGCGCGCCGGCGTGGCGCACCACGGCAGCGGCCATGCAACCGATGGGTCCCGCGCCGGTAATGAGCACGTCTTCGCCCAGCACATCGAACGAGAGCGCGGTATGCACCGCGTTGCCGAGCGGATCGAAACACGAAAGGACCTCAAGCGGGATATGCGGGTCGCAATGCCAGACGTTGGTTTCCGGCAGGCTCAAAAATTCCGCGAAGGCGCCGGGACGGTTGACGCCGACGCCGCTCGTGTCCTTGCAAAGGTGACGGCGGCCCGCCAGACAGTTGCGGCAACGCCCGCAGACAACGTGCCCTTCGCCCGCCACGATCTCGCCGACATGGAAATCATGCACGTGGCTGCCCACCGCCTCGATCCGCCCCACGAACTCGTGCCCAACGACCATTGGCACCGGAATGGTTTTCTGCGCCCAGGCGTCCCAGTTAAAGATGTGGACGTCCGTGCCGCAGATGGAGTTTTTGAGCACGCGGATGAGCACGTCGTCGATGCCGACTTCCGGCAGCGGCACTTCCTCGAGCCAGAGCCCCGGTTCCGCACGACGTTTGACCAGCGCCTGCATGGTATTCATGATGGATTAACGTAGCATGCGTCCATCCGGCCGGAAATGGCGGCGCCTGAGTAGACGTGCTTGTCTGACCGGGACTTGGGGGCTGTACAGGACACGCCTGTTGCATCCCGGCGCGGCCAAGGACGTTTGCAACACCCCTCCGGTCTGCTATCTTGTCTCTCCTCCGGTCGCGTTGCGCCGCCGCTGGTACGCTCATGAAAGAAAACATTCATCCCAATTACGTCGACACCGAGATCAGTTGCGCCTGCGGTGCCGTTTATCACACCCGCTCCACCAAGCGCGACCTGAAGGTGGGCATTTGCGCGGCTTGCCATCCGTTCTTCACCGGCCAGCAGAAGTTCATCGATACCGCCGGACGCATCGAAAAGTTCGGCCGCCGGTACGGCAATATGCAGCCGGCCATGCGCAAGCGCGCCTAGCGAATTTTCAGCTTTCCCTCCAACAGCGGTGAGAGTGCCTCGTGCGCTCTCACCGCTTTGCTTTGGGAGGGTCTCGCCGCCGCCGGCAGCATCAGCCGGAGAATAATGGGATGGCTGGAGGAGCCACCCGCACCTTAGAATTTGGAGGCGCTACCAGGCGCCAGTCACATGGACTTTCAGCCGATCATCGCCAGAAAACGGGAGCGATTCCGTGAACTGGACGACGCCATCGCCGATCCCGCGCTGTTCAACGATCCGCAACGGGCCCGGGCGACGATGCGCGAACACGCCCAGCTCAAGCTGCTGCTCGAGCACTGGGATTCCCGCCAGCGTACCGCCTCACAACGCGCGGAAAGCGCCGAACTCGTCCGCAACGAAACCGACGCCGAGCTCGCCGCCATGGCCGCCGAGGACATCACGACCCTCGACGAAAACCTCAGCCGGCTGGACCGCGACATTCAGTTGGCGCTGCTGCCGCCCGACCCCAATGAGGATCGCGACGCCATCGTCGAAATCCGCGCGGGCACCGGCGGCAGTGAAGCGGCACTTTTTGCGGCCGACCTGCACCGGATGTACACGCGTTACGTTGAAGCGATTGGCTTGAAAATCGAGCCGATGGATTCGAGCGCTTCGGAGTTGGGTGGGCTAAAGGAAGTGGTGTTCCGCGTCTCGGGCGCGTCGGTTTTCCGGCGGCTGCGGTATGAGAGCGGGGTGCATCGTGTGCAACGCGTGCCCGCGACCGAAGCGCAGGGGCGCATCCATACTTCCACCGCCACCGTGGCCGTGCTGCCGGAAGCCGAGGAAGTGGAGCTGGTGCTAAAGCCCGAAGATCTCCGGATCGAAGTCTGCCGCGCGGGCGGCCCGGGCGGGCAAGGGGTCAACACCACGGATTCCGCCGTGCAGATTTTGCACATCCCGACCGGGCGCATCGTGCGTTGCCAGGACGGGCGCAGCCAGCAAAAGAACAAGGAGAAAGCGCTCAATATCCTGCGTTCCCGGCTGCTGGAGGATAAACAGCGGGAGGAAGAGGAAAAATACAGCGCCCACCGCAAAAGCCAGATCGGCAGCGGCGGCCGGGAAGAGAAAATCCGCACGTACAATTACGCGCAAAACCGCGTCACCGACCACCGCATCAACCTGACCTTGTATAATCTGGATCGTTTCATGGAAGGCGACCTGGGGGAAATGATCGAGGCGTTGCAAAGGCAGGATATCGAGGAACGCCTGGCCGCCGCGAACCTCGTGGCGTGACGCGGGTGAGGTGCCGGCGCAAAGCTTAAGTTTAGCGATGAAAGCCGTGCTCGAGGTGCTGCAATCGACGACGGCGTACTTCCAGCAGAAGAAAGTCGAGCAACCGCGGCTGAACATCGAGCATCTGCTGGCGCATGTGCTGGGCAAAACCCGCATGGAGCTTTACCTCGAGTTCGATCGCCCGCTCGGCGACCGGGAACTCGATGCGTTGCGCGACCTGGTGCGGCGCCGGGCGCAAGGGGTGCCGCTGCAACATCTGCTCGGCACGGTGGAATTTCATGGCCGCACGTTTGCGAGCGATGCCCGCGCGCTGATCCCGCGACCGGAAACCGAACGACTCGTGGAACTCATCCTGAAGCTGGAGGTGCCGCCGGCGCCGCGTTGCGTGGATGTGGGAACAGGCAGCGGAGTCATTGCCTTGACGCTGGCAGCGGAGTGGCCGGCGGCCAAAGTTCAGGCGATCGATTCTTCCGCGGACGCGTTGGCCCTCGCGAAAGAAAATGCGGCGCGGCTCGATCTGGCGGCGCGCGTCGAGTTCCTGGCGGGGTCTCTGCTCGAGCCGTGCGCCGGCTCCTGTGACGTCGTGGCGGCAAATCTTCCGTATATCCCCAGCGCCGACATCGCGGGGTTGGCGCCAGAGGTGCGGCACGATCCGGCCAACGCTTTGGACGGTGGCGCCGACGGCCTGGCGCTGATCGCCGCGTGCATTGTCCAAGCCCCTGGCAAGCTGGCGCCGGGCGGGCACATCGCGCTGGAGATCGGCCACGACCAGGCGGCTCGCGTGCGAGGTCTGTTGGAAAAGGCGGGCTTCGCCGATGTTCGCGTCGTGCGGGATTACCAGGAAATCGAGCGGTTCGTTCTGGCACATCGCTGACCAGCCGCCTAAGCGCCCGCCCCTACCTTGTTTTGGATCCGCTCCGCGAAGGCCACATTATTCGAGACGCCTTTAGAAATCGCACCGCACCATCCCAGAGCGTTCATGGGCAGGGATGGCTCTCCTGAGCCGGTCCCTATTTGTCTGGGAAACCGGAACTTACATGGAGCGGACCCACTCCTCGGAACCCCGGCTAGATAGTCACCTGCCAGAGCAGAGTAAGAAAATCTGTAGCCACTTGCCCTTGGCGGAGGCGGCCTCCGAGT
>CAXUFU010000170.1:0-6235 GCA_964250275.1 uncultured Chthoniobacterales bacterium
GTGCTGCCGCCGGAGCGCGGTCACTTGCGCTGCTACTGGGCACAGGTCGAGGGCTTGCCCACGCCGGAAAGTCTCGGGCTTCTAGCGCGTGGGGTCCTGCTGCACGGACGCCCGACGCTGCCGTGCCGCGCCTGGCTGCTCGAGCCGCGCCCGAGCGTGGCCCCTCGCCAGCCGCCAATCCGGGTGCGCGCGCACATCCCGGATACTTGGATCGCCTTGGAGTTGGTCGAGGGGAAGAACCGCCAGGTACGCCGCATGACCGCGGCGATCGGGCATCCGACCTTGCGGCTGATCCGGGTGCGGATCGGCCAATATGAACTCGGCGGGTTGGCGGCTGGCACGTGGAAAGTCTTGGACGCGGCCGAGCGCCGCTTGGTCTTGGCGTGATTTGATTTCACGGGCAGGCAGGCGGGACAGCGCCGTTCCCGGCAGGCGAAGCGCCCGCCCTCCAAAACGGACTCCCCATGGATCGCCTCTAGAGCGCGTTCCAGACGCTTTTCAGATCGGGATCCGTGCGCGCAAACTCGCGGAACTTCTTGTCTAGCTTGAAACTCACCCGCAGATGCGCTTGCGCCTCGGCAAAATTGCCCAGAGCGGCATCGTAGCAGCCTAAATTGTAGTGGTAGGTCGCCTCGCTCTGCAGGGCGGACGGGCCGTTGAGCAGCAGAGCCTTGGCTTCGGCGGTGCGGCCGAGCTCGTGCAGGCAAAAGGCCGCGTGAATGAAGCCCAGCGCTTCTTCCGGGCTGCGGTGATACAGCGTCTCACTGTATTCCAATGCCGCCTGCCAACGGCGGGCGCGCATATGGATGAGCAAGCGCATCTGCAAAACTTCGCTGCGTTCCTGCCGGTCCAGCGGGAGCGAGTCCAGCTCGTCCAGCGCTTCCGCCATCATGCCAAGCTCGAAATACCCTTGGGCGCTGAGCAGCGTACGATCCTCGAAGCGGCTGGTCTCCATATAGGACGAGTCTTAAGCAAAATCCTGTGCGTGGGCAACTGCGGAGTAGCAGCAGAGTAGGAGCGGCGGCATTGAAGCGGCTTGTCTGACGGCACCCTGCTGCTAGTCTACTCGGGCACAGCAGCGGAGCGGGCGGGTGTTTTCCCAGCCCCGCAAAACCGGCGACGAATATATGACAATCAGCGGACAGGACGGAGTCGGAGTCGATAAGAAGGCGCTGCAGATCAATCTGGACGCAACCAAGTACGGCACGTTCGCGGAGATCGGCGCCGGCCAGGAGGTGGCGCGGCAATTTTTCCACGTCGGCGGAGCCTCGGGCACGATCGCCAAGACGATCTCCGCCTACGACATGGCGTTTTCGGACGCGATCTACGGCCCGTGTCCGCGTTACGTCAGCCGGCAGCGGCTCCAGCAGATGCTCGATTACGAGTACAAGCTGCTCATCGAACGCCTGGGCGACAAGCGCGCGGGCCGCACGAGTTTTTTCGTCTTCGCCAACACGGTGGCGGCCAAGAGCTACAACCATCCCAAC
The DNA here is from genome assembly GCA_964250275.1 of uncultured Chthoniobacterales bacterium. GTDB lineage: Bacteria > Verrucomicrobiota > Verrucomicrobiia > Chthoniobacterales > SZAS-18 > CAXUFU01. The sequence goes on from CAXUFU010000170.1 coordinate 1,488, forward strand.
GAGAGCCATGGCTGGCTCGGGATCCGGTTCCAGGCGCACCCGCGTTCGGAGCCGAATCAGATCATCATCCACTTGCGACTGCTGGATAAGGAAAACGTGCAGCAGCAGGAGGCGCTTGGGATCATCGGCGTCAACCTGATCCATGGCGCGTTTTACACCTACCAAAATCCCGATCATCTCATCGGTTCGCTGCTCGATAACCTCAGCGTCAACCGCATCCAGGTGGACATGATCAAGTTCACGGGGCCGGATTTTCATTACATCGATAACCGGCTGATGGCGTTGCAGTTGGTCGAGCAGGGGGGGGGGTGTTGGGGGGGGCTGGGAGTGTGGGATGCCGCGGTGTGGCGGGCGGACGGCGAGGTGGTGCGGCCGGACGAGCTGCTCTACAAAAAGGCGGTCCTGGTCGAGCGCGGCAGTTTCCGCCCCGTGACGGTCACCACGCTGGACATTCTCGACTGCGCCAAGGCGACCTTCCTCCAGCAACCGAAAGTCGCGGGCGAGGACACCGTGGTGCTGATGGAAATCACCATGCAAAACCTGGCGGCCTGGGGCGGCCCCAGCGGCAAGATCGATCACACGGATTTTTTGGATCGCGTCGATGTGCTCGGCAAGCTCGGGCACACAGTTTTGATCTCGAAGTTCGGCGAGTATTACCGGCTGGGCGCGTATCTCTCCCGCTGCACGAACAAGGTGGTCGGCATCGCGATGGGCATTCCCTCGCTGATCGATTTGTTCCAGGAGAAGTATTATACGAACCTGGAAGGCGGCATTTTGGAATCGCTCGGTCGGCTCTTCAAAAACGAGCTCAAACTCTACGTTTACCCGATGCTCGACGAGAAAACCGGCGAGCTGGTGACAGTGGAAAATTTACGCGTCGCGCCGAATTTGCAGAACCTCTACGACCATCTGGTCGAGAACCACTTTATCGAAGGGCTCCAGGGTTACAAAAAGGAGTACTTGAGCATTTTTTCCCGCGCGGTGCTCAAGCTGATCCAATCCGGCGATCCCGCCTGGGAGACGATGGTTCCGCCGGCCGTGGCGGAAATGATCAAGAACGGGCGCTTGTACGGGTTCCGCTCGCCGGAGTTGTGAGGGGATTCAAGGGCGCGAAGCGCTCCAAAAAAAAAGGTAGGGATGGGTCTCCGACCCGGTCCCTTGCTGTCTGCGGAAGCGTGCTTGTGTATAGGGCGCTGCTTGCTTATGGCGCGCCCCGTTTTCGGGCACGCTTGCCAGACAGTCAGGGACCGGGCCGAAGGCCCATCCCTACCCTCTTTGTCACGAGAGCTATTTTACCCCTCAACGGCGTGCGCTTGCAGGTCGCGAAGCTCGACAAACTCCAACGCCGAAGTATGCGTCGCTTCCAGATCGACCAGCGGAGCGACGCCCGCCTCCAACGCTTCCTGCCAGCGCGTGACGCAAACACACCAGCGGTCGCCAGGGTGCAAGCCCGGAAACTCCCACTCCGGGTGCGGGGTGACCAGGTCATTGCCTTGGGCAACCGAAAACGCCAGGAACTCCTCGGTCATCAGTGCGCAAACGGTGTGCAATCCCGTGTCGCCTGGTCCGGTGCGGCAATACCCGTCGCGATAAAAGCCGGTGAGCGGATTACGGCAGCAGGGCCGCAAGTCGTGTCCAAGAACGTTGCTGGGCATGGATCGGTGTGGCGGTGGCTACGCTTCCAACCCGAGCTTTTGCAGCTTGGGCGTGATCACGTACGAACAATACGGGTTCCGGCCTTTGTTCTGGCGATAGTAATCCTGATGATAGCCCTCCGCCGGGTAAAATTCCTCGGCGGCGGTGATCTCGGTGACGATCGGTTTGGCGAAATTCTTGGCTGCGGCGTCGCGTGATGCTTCGGCCACCCGCTTTTGTTCTTCGTCCGAGTAAAAGATGGCGGACCGATATTGCGTGCCGATATCCCCACCCTGGCCGTTTAGTTGAGTGGGATCGTGCATTTTCCAGAACACCTCCAGAAGAGACTGCAGCGTAGTCTCTTTCGGGTCATACACGATCCGCGTAACTTCGTCGTGCCCGGTGCGTCCGCCGCAGACCTGTTCGTACGTGGGGTGCGGGACGGTGCCGCCCATGTAGCCGCTGGTGACGCTGCGCACCCCGGGCATTTGCTGAAAGACACCCTCCGTGCACCAAAAACAGCCTGCGCCCAGCGTGATGACTTGCCAGCCCGCTTCCACCGGAGGCACCAGCGCAGGAGTGTGAGAGTTTATAGAGTCTTGCATAACAGTTAACTTTATTCGTATGAAAGGTGAGAGCGATACAACCTGTGCGTCCCAGCAAGGAAATGGACACCACTAATAGCGCAATCACCGCCTAGATGCGCGAGAAATTACTTGTCGGAAAGGGGTTCCGCAGGTAGGTTATTGCTCGTTTGACAGCCGCTCGGAGCGGCGCGGAATGAGCCAGCGACATGCAAGCACCTATCCCCTCACTCGATTCGGACGATAAAGCAACGGCGGACGGATCCAGCGACAACACGGCCTTCCAGGCGGAAAACGCACCGTCATCATTGGAGTACGGTTGGCGCCAGATCGATAAGCTCGAGGGGCTGGCCGGCGTCCGGCAGCGGCCCGGCATGTACATCGGGCCCACCGACGAGCGCGGTTTGCACCATTGCGTCTTTGAGGTGCTGGACAACTCGATCGATGAGCACCTGGCGGGATTTTGCACGCGGATCGACGTGACCTTGCACCTGGACGGCTCCTGCACCTTGCGGGACAACGGGCGCGGCATCCCGGTGGAGATGCATCAGAAATTCGGCATTCCGGTCATCGAGCTCGTGCTGACGAACCTGCACGCCGGCGGCAAGTTCGGGCAGGGCGCGTACAAATACTCGGGCGGCTTGCACGGCGTAGGCGCTAAATGCGTCAACGCGCTCTCGGACTGGTTCAAGGTGGAGGTTTCACGCGACGGAAAGATCTACCACATGGGTTTTGAGCGGGGCGTGACCACGCAGAAGCTGGAGGTGATCGGCGATTTGCGGGATCCGCACGCCACGGGGACGGAAATTACCTTCCTGCCCGACCCGACGATTTTTACCGCCACGACGGAGTTCAAGTTCGAGCGCCTGGCGGCGCGGCTGCGGGAGCTGGCGTTCCTGAACCCGGGCCTCGAGATCAACCTGGGCGACGAACGGGGCGATGAGTTGCGGGCGGAGACGTACTTTTACCGGGATGGCATCCGCGAGTTCGTCCACCAGCTCGGGGAGAACAAGCAAATCATCCATCCCAAACCGGTGGTGTTGGCCGGCCGGCGTAAGGTCAAATTCAAGAACAAGGACCAGGAAGAGATCGAGGACGACATGCACGTGGACTGCGTCATGCAGTACAACGACAGCTACACGGACCAGCTCCTGTTCTTCACCAACGCCATCCCCAATCCCGATGGTGGCACCCACTCGGTAGGCTTCCGGACGGCGCTGACCCGCGCCATCAACGCTTACGCAAAGGGCAATAACCTGCTCAAGGAACGCGATCCGGTCATTACCGGTGATGACGTGCGCGAGGGGCTGGTGAGCGTGCTTTCGATCAAGCACCCGAACCCCAGCTTCGAATCGCAGACGAAGGTCAAGCTGGTTACGCCCGAGGTGGAGGGCATCGTGTCCTCTCTGATCTACGAGGGGTTGATGCTGCATTTCGAGCAGAACCCGGCGGTAGCCAAAAAGATCGTCGAAAAAGGGCTCAACGCCGCCAGTGCTCGCGAGGCGGCCCGTAAAGCGCGCGAGACCGTGCGGAAAAGCGCTCTCACCGGTGGGGGTTTGCCGGGCAAGCTGGCCGACTGCTCGGAACGCGATCCGGACAAGACCGAGTTATTCATCGTCGAGGGCGATTCCGCCGGCGGCAGCGCGAAACAAGGCCGGGACCGCCGGACGCAGGCGATCCTGCCGATTCGCGGCAAACTGATCAACGTCGAGAAAGCGCGCCTGGACAAAGTCCTGGCCAACAACGAAATCCGCACCATGATCACCGCCATCGGCACCGGGATCGGTGATGGCGAGGCGGAGGGCTCGTTCAACCTCGATAAGTTGCGCTACGGCCGCATCATCATCATGACGGATGCGGACGTCGACGGCTCCCATATCCGCACTCTGCTGCTGACGTTCTTTTATCGTCAGATGGGAGACCTCGTGCGCAAGGGACACGTTTACGTGGCCCAGCCGCCGCTCTATCAGATCAAGCGCCGCAAGCGGGAGGAGTACGTCGACGACGACGTGCAACTCAATCGCATCCTGGTCAGCCTGGGCAGCGAAGAAGTGAAGCTGCGGCATCTGGCAGACGGACGCGAGTTCAGTGCCGAGCATCTCAAAGACATCCTCGATCTGCTGGAGCGGCTGGACAAATTTGCCACCGCGATTCGCCGGCACGGGGGCGATTTTGAGCAATACCTCAGCCAGCGTGCCGGCGCCGAGGATAAGCTCCCGGCGTATCTGGTCAAGGTGCGAGAGGGCAACCAGGAAAGCGTCCTGTACTTCAAAGCTGAGGCGGATGTCCGGGCCTTTTCCAGCGCCAATCCTGATTTAAGTTTGTACGCGGATTCGGAAGTCGATACGCGGGCGGCCGCGGGTTACACGAGCGATGGCCACATGAGCGAAGACGCACCGACCGTCGCGGCTGGGGCAGAAGCGGCTGGGTCGCCAGGAGCCGGCAACGGCCACGGGCACCCGCGCTCCACGGCACCCGGTCGGGCGGGCGGCTCGCCACGCCGGCGACCGAAAGTGGTCGAGCTTTACG
>CAXUFU010000171.1:0-5929 GCA_964250275.1 uncultured Chthoniobacterales bacterium
GAGGGCGACAAAGCCGACCCCTACCTTGTTTACGAACGGCAGCTTCGCTGCCTGTCTGGAAGGGGCTTTCCGCCGACCGCACCGATGGGGCCAGGCGGAGACACCCGCCTACTTGGAACCCACAACGCTCGTCGTTTCGTTCATCGGCTCCTTTCGCGACTCCTGTCGGGGGGGGTCTACCTTGGCTACGAACGGCAGCTTCACTGGTTGTCTGGCTCAGGGAGCCGGCTCCACGCAACCGCGTTTTTGGCAGGCTCGCTCGATCTCGGCAAAATTGCCCGGCCACCGCCGGTAGTACCACTCCAACCGCGTCAGGACCGCGATGGCCGCGCCCCGGCGCGTGACTGCCCGCCCGGGCAACGCGGCCGAGCCCAAAGACGCCGCCCGCTCCCGCAATTCCGGCGCGAAATCCTCCGGCCTCTGGCGCACGTTCAGGCCGATGCCCAGCACCACGTAGCCGGGCGAACGCCGCTGATGGGATTCGAGTAAAATGCCGCAAACTTTGCGGCCCAGGATGAGCACGTCGTTCGGCCACTTGATGGTGGCTCGGCGCCCGGTTTCGCTCTCGACGGCTTCGGCCACCGCCAACGCGGCGCAAAACGTCAGCTCCGGCCAGCGCTCCACCGGAGCGGCGGGACGCAGGAGCACGGAAAACCAGAGCCCCTGCCAGGGCGGCGATTGCCAGGAGCGGCCCAGGCGCCCGCGTCCCGCGCGCTGGCTCTCGGCAAAAATCACGAGGCCTTCACGCACGCCGTCGTCCCCGGCGCGGGCGGCGAGATCGTTGGTCGAGCTCGTCTCTTCAAACACAGCGATCTCGCGGCCGATCACGCTGCCGTCCGGCGGCAAGCCGGCCAGGAGATCCGCGGCGATCAGGCGCTGCGGCGCCGCGGCCAGGCGGTGATCGCCACCCGCATCCGTCGCGATGTCGTAACCCGCCGCGCGCAGGCCAGCCACCTCGCCGGCGATCTCGGGGGAGCTAAGTCCCGTCTGCGCTTGGAGGATATAGGTGGACACCCCGTGTGCGCCACCGCCGCGCAACGCCCGCAGCAGCCGGGCATCAGCGTCGTGCGCGGTTGCCATCGGCGGCAGGCAAAAACTCGAGCGAGAAATCGATCGCCCGGGCGGAATGCGTCAGCGCGCCAACGGAGATCCATTGGACGCCCGTGGCGGCAATCGCGGCGACGGTCTCCAGCGTGACCCCGCCGCTGGCCTCAAACTGGACGGCGCTCCCGCGGCCCGCGGCCACGGCGGTGCGCAGGTTCGCGGGCGACATGTTATCCAGCAGGATCACGTCGACGCCGGTCAGCGTGAGGAAACTGCGCACCTGCTCAAGGGTATCCGCCTCCAACTCGATGCGCAGATCGGGCCGCGCGGCGCGCGCCCGGCCAATGGCGGCTTGCAACGCGGCGGTTTCCGACGAAGCCAGGAGATGGTTGTCCTTCACCATCACCATGTCGTACAAACCCATGCGATGGTTGTGAGCGCCGCCGGCGAGCACCGGCGCCTTTTCCAGGGCGCGCAGACCGGGCGTGGTCTTGCGCGTATCCAGAATGCGGGCCTGGGTGCCCGCGATGGCGTCCACGAAACGGCGCGTCAGCGTCGCGACCCCCGACAGACGTTGCAGAAAATTGAGCGCGACGCGTTCCGCGGTCAGGATCGACCCGGCGGCCCCTTGCAACGTTAGAACGGTTTGCCCCGGCGTCACAGCCGACCCATCTGCCTGTTCGATTTGCACGCTCAACCCGGCATCGACCCGCGTAAAAACCGCCGCCGCGACGTTGGCTCCCGCGACGGTGGCCTGTTCCTTGGCAAAAATGCGGGCCGAAGCCTGCTGCGCCGGGTCGATGAAAAACTCGACCGTCGCGTCGCCCGTGCCGATGTCTTCAGCGAGTGCGGTCCCGATCGGGTCTGGCGTGGGCATGGTTTCGTCCAAAAAAGGTAGGGACGGCTCTCCAGAGCCGGTCCCTGACTGTTTGGCAGGCGTGTGAAATAATGGACCGCGCCAAGCAGATCGACGCTTTCCGGACAGTCAGGGACCGGCTCGGAGAGCCATTCCTACCTTTCTTGCACGCTACGGCTTTTGCAAGATCGGCAGGCGCAACGAAAACGACGCCCCTTGGCCGGGCTTGCTTTGCACCAGGACATCTCCCCCGTGCGCTTGGACCACGTGCTTGACGATCGAAAGTCCCAGCCCCGTTCCGCCCTCCGCCCGCGACCGATCCTTGCGCACCCGATAAAACCGCTCGAAGACGTGCGGCTGATCGCTCAAGGGAATGCCGGGGCCATTGTCCGCCACCGTCACCCGCACTTCTTCGCCGGCAAAACGGGCACCGATGCGAATGACCGGCTGCGCGGCTTCGCCGTATTTGAGCGCGTTTTCAATCAGGTTGAAAAAGACCTGGTCCAGGCGATGCGCATCGGCTTGCATGGGCGGCACCCCGGCCGGGATCTCCAGCTCGATGCGCGCGCTCTTTTCCGCGATGCGCGGTTCCAGCCGCTCGATCACCCGCTCCAGGCAGGCGCGCAACTGCACCGACTCAAATGTGAGCCCTGCCGCCTGCCGGTTTTCGAGCGCGGAGAGCGAGAGCAGATCTTCGATCAGCAGCGTCAGGCGTTGGTTGTGCTTCCACACGGTGCGCAGGAACTTTTCGGCCACCGGCGGATCGGCCATGGCGCCATCGAGCAGCGTCTCCAGGTAACCGTTGATGATGGAGACCGGCGTGCGCAATTCGTGCGAGACGTTGGCGACGAAATCGCGCCGGACGGACTCCAGCGCTTTGAGTTCGCTGATATCGTGGAAGATGACGATGGCGCTCTGCGCGCGCCCGGTGCCGGGCGGGAGCAAACCCGCGGACGTGACGGTGAAATGCTTGCGCACGTACTGGTGGCCCTGCCGCGTATCGAGCGAAAGCTGGAGACTTTGCGGCCGGGCGTCGCCCTTGAGCACGGCTTGGACGCTGCCCTGCAGCGTATGATCGCGGAAGACCTCCATCAACGTCCGCTCCGCCAGGGGCGCCGGCAGATCGAACATCCGGTGCAGGCTATCGTTGGCGAGCTGGATGCGCTGGTTTGAATCGACGATCAACACGCCTTCCCCCAGGCTGCTCAAAAGCGCGCGCAGGTTAAAGGTTTCTTCGGCCAGGTGCTGGTGCATCTCGCCCAGGCGATCGCCCAGCGCGATCAGGTCCGCCGCCATCCCGCGGGCGGCACCCTGCGGATGCAACCGGAGCGGCGCCTGCCAATCGCCCGCGGCCAGCTCGCGTAAGGCACGCCGGACGCGCCGAGCCGGCACCACGTAGACGGCCACGACAGCGGCCGTCAGCCCCGCTACCGACACCACCAGCAGCCAGGCGAACGCGCTCAATCGTCGGTGACGTTGGCCGAGGCCAGGAAGCGGTAGCCGGCGCCCCGGATGGTTTCGATCCGGCTCGCCTCGGCACCCAATTTATCCCGCAAGCGCCGGATATGGGTATCCACCGTGCGGGTGTCCATGGCGCTAGTATAGCCCCAGACATCGAAAAGCAATGTCTCGCGCGACTGCGTCCGGCCGCGCCGCTCGAGCAGGAGATTGAGGAGCTTGAACTCGGTCGTGGTCAAATCCAGTTTTGCGCCGTTGAGCGTGATCTCGAAGCTGCCGCGATCGATGCAAAAATCGCCGATTTCCACGCGATCGCTGCGCCGCGCGGCGCCATGCACGCGCCGGAGCACGGCGTTGACGCGCAGGACGAGCTCGCGCGGGCTGAACGGCTTGGTGATGTAATCGTCCGCGCCGATCTCCAGGCCCGCCACGCGGTCGGCGGCCTGCGCCTTGGCCGTCAGCATCAGGACGGGGATGGCGGCGGTGTCCGGCTCGGCTTTCAACCGGCGGCACACTTCCTCCCCGTTCATCTCGGGCAGCATCAAGTCCAGGATGATGACGTCCGGCCGCCGGTCCTTGGCCAGCGCCAACGCCTCCAAACCATCGACGCTCACCAACACTTCATAACCGGCGCCGTGGAGCTTATAACGGAGTAGATCAACGACATCGGTTTCGTCGTCGACGATGAGCACAGTCGATTTCATAGGCCACTCTCGACCTACGCAAAGACCGGAATTGCCCGGCAAAGGCAAGGCAAAAAAGGAGGGCCGTGCGCGCGAGGAACCTAGGAAAAACAAGCGCGCACCGCCCCGAATCACCTTAACCGGAAGAATGAGACCCCGGCGGGAGCAAGATGTTCAAAGTTGCTGGCCATTTCCGTTTTCCCTGTGGATTTGGCTTTCTTCCCCCGCCCTGGACCGCAAAGTTTCGAGCGTGAAAAATCCGCCCCGGCGCCCCGGGAAAAGCCCGGGTCAATGCCACCGGCCAGGCTGCCGGGCCGCGCGTAACATTTTTGCCACACGCCCTGGCGGCAGGTTGGCGCCCGAGATTTTGCCTTGAAACTCGTCATTCAGATTCCGGCTTTCAACGAGGCCGCGACGCTCGGCATCGCGCTGCGCGAGTTGCCCCGGCGCTTGCCCGGGGTCGACTGCGTCGAGTGGCTGGTGGTCGACGATGGAAGCACCGACGCCACCAGCGAGGTGGCGCGCGCGGCCGGGGTCGATCACATCGTGCGGATGCCGGCCAACCGCGGGTTGGCCCGGGCGTTCACCGCCGGGCTCGAAGCGGCCTTGCGCGCGGGCGCGGACATCATCGTCAATACGGACGCCGATAACCAGTACCAGGCGGCGGATATTCCAGCCTTGATCGCTCCGCTCCTGGCGGGCCGGGCGGACATGGTCATCGGCGAGCGGCCCATCGATGAAATGGCGCATTTCTCGCGCACCAAGAAGCTTTTGCAGCGCCTGGGCAGCCGCGTGGTCCGGCTGGCCAGCAACACGCGCGTGCCCGACGCCCCGAGCGGCTTCCGCGCTTTTAGCCGGCAGGCTGCGCTGCAAATCAACGTCTTCAACAACTACACCTACACGCTCGAAACCATCATCCAAGCGGGGCAGAAAGGGCTGACCGTTCTCAGTGTGCCGGTGCGCGTCAATCCGGATCTGCGCCCCTCGCGTCTCGTCCGCAGCATCCCGCTCTACCTGCAGCGCTCCGCCCTGACGATCGGCCGCATTTTCGTGACCTACCGGCCGTTGCGCTTCTTTTTGGCCGTCAGCGGGCTCCTTTGCGTGCTGGGCTGTCTGATCGGCGTGCGCTTCCTGTTCGAATACGCGCGCGGCCATGGCAATGGGCACGTGCAGTCGCTGATCCTGGCGGCGATCTTGATGATCGGCTCGATGCTATTTTTTATGTTGGGCCTGCTGGCCGACCTGATCTCGGTCAATCGCCGGCTCCTGGAGGATCTCCGCACCCGGCTGGCTGGGCTGGAACTGCGCACCGACCCCAGCCAGCTCGCCGCGACCAAAGACGCGGCCGTTTCGCCGCGTCCGCCGGGGCACGCAGACGCTGACGAGCACCGCCTCCCGCCGCTTGCTTGATCCGCTTTTAGAAAGCCGCCTCATGTCCGAGCAGCCCCATCCTGCCGGCGCCCACCGGCGCCAAGCCGAAGACGGCGTCCTGATCGGCAACCAGATCGATAAGAGCCAGTTGGGCAACCCGCTGGCGCGGCGCCTGGTGGCGGGATTCGACGCGGCGTTGTTCTCGCTGCTCGCCGCCGGCGGGCAGCCGCCGCCGCGGACCGTCCATGAAGTGGGCTGCGGCGAGGGTCGGCTCAGCCGGCACCTGCGAGATCGCCTGCACGTGCCGATCCGCGCCTCGGACTTTTCGCGCGAACTGGTGGCGGAAAACCAGGCGCGGCAGGAGCCGGGAATCGAGTACGTCGTCCGCAGTGTCTACGATCTGGACCCCGGCGCGGATGGCGCCGATCTGATCGTGTGCTGCGAAGTTCTGGAGCACGTGGAGCGACCGGCGGACGCCCTGGCGGCCTTGCGGCGGCTGGATGCGCCGGCTTACATC
>CAXUFU010000171.1:5939-6195 GCA_964250275.1 uncultured Chthoniobacterales bacterium
TGCGAGCCGCTCTGGCGCGTGCTCAACCTGGTGCGCGGGAAGTACGTTTCGGCGTGGGGCAACACGCCCGGCCATCTCAATCACTGGTCCCGGCGCGGGTTGATCGACTTGCTCGAGCGCAGCGGCTTCCGGGTGGAGCAAAGTTTGCAACCGCTGCCCTGGACCATGGTGCGAGGCAGATTCATTTCCTAACCCAAGGTAGGGATGGGGAAGCGCCCCCGGGCCCGGCGCGGGTGGGCCACCCCGGGGTTTCAGG
>CAXUFU010000172.1:0-322 GCA_964250275.1 uncultured Chthoniobacterales bacterium
CCGCCGGCGCCGGCGCACTCGAGCCGCCGCCAAACAGGCTCGAGAGGAAGCCGCCGCTATGCGCTGGTTGCGCCTGTTGGGAGGACGTAGCAACCTGCTGTTGCAAGGCCTTGATCCGCGCCTGCGCATTCATCAAGGCGTGCTCTTGGACGAGGAGGGTCTGCACCAATTGGTAAGGAGCGCCCGGCTGGCTGGCCACCGCTTGGCGAATGAGGTTATCCGCCTCGGCGTCATGTTGCTGGACATCGGCACTGCGCAGGCGGGTGAACAAACCGGTGATGAGATCGTGTTCTTCGGAAGTCATGGTGCGTTAGGATTTTGG
>CAXUFU010000172.1:339-6180 GCA_964250275.1 uncultured Chthoniobacterales bacterium
TGAATCGACCGCCAAACCAAATCCGCGTGGGCGGCTCGCAAACAGCCAGACCAACCTCATTTCCATGACAGTGCGGGGCGGCCGATTCGCGCCGGGAAAATCAGGCGATGAATCTCTTGCGGACGGCCGTTTGCCGCGTAATGTTGGACTCCCCGTGCATCCCGCCCGTCTGGCGTGTCGCATGGGACTACGACCCCGCTAAACCCTAACCTTTAACCGCCCGCGCGTGCGCCCATTGCCGCCTGCGCCTGCCGCTGATCCTTAGACCGACGTTATGACTGGAATGCAGGAACTGATTGCGAAGTCGATGCGCGACTTCCGGGAAGGAACCATCATTAAAGGCCATATCCTCGAGATGCGGCCACGCGAGGTTCTCGTCGACATCGGCTATAAGTCGGAAGGGGTGGTCTCACTCTCGGAGTTTGATGACCTGGATCAGGTCGATATCGGTGATGAGGTGGATGTCTTGCTCGAACGCCTGGAGAACGACGAGGGCATGGTTGTCCTCTCCCGCGAAAAGGCGCTCCACCGGCAGAATTGGGAGAAGATCGTCAAGGTTTTCGAGGGCGACGGCCTGATCAAAGGCAAGGTGCGCAGCGTGGTCAAGGGCGGGTTGATGGTCAACATCGGCGTGGAAGCGTTCCTGCCGGGATCCCAGATCGACATCACGCCGCCGAAGGATCTCAACCAGTTTGTCGGCAACACCTACGATTTCAAAATCGTCAAAATCAACGACGACCGCAAAAACGTCGTCTTGAGCCGGCGCGAGCTGATCGAGCAGGAGCGCAACGAAAAGCGCCAGCGCTTCCTTGAGTCCGTCAAAGTGGGCGACATCGTCACCGGCATGGTGAAGAACCTGACCGACTTCGGCGCGTTTATCGATCTGACGGGCATCGATGGCTTGCTCCACATTACGGACATGACCTGGGGCCGGCTCAATCATCCGAGCGAGATGCTCAAGACTGGCCAGGAGGTCACCGTGATCGTGCTGGATATCAATAAGGAGAAAGAGCGCGTCAGCCTCGGCCTCAAGCAGTTGCAGTCCAATCCTTGGGACAAGATCGAGGAACGTTTCCCGATCGGTCGGCACGTGCGCGGCAAGATCACGAACCTGGTGCCTTACGGTGCGTTCGTGGAACTTGAGGAAGGCGTCGAAGGATTGATCCACGTCTCCGAGTTGAGCTGGACCAAGCGCATCGTGCGCCCGGCCGATGTCTTGAATGTCGGCCAGGAAGTCGAAGCGGCCGTCCTGGGCGTCAACAAGGAAGAGCAGAAGATTTCCCTGGGCCTGCGCCAACTCGAGGCCAACCCGTGGGACGAGATCGAGAAGAAGTACCCGCCGGGCACCATCGTGAAGGGCAAGGTGCGGAACATGACCGCTTACGGCGCTTTCGTCGAAATCGAAGAAGGGATCGACGGCATGGTTCACGTGTCCGACATGAGTTGGACGCGCAAGATCAACCAGCCGAGCGAGATGCTCAAGAAGGGCGACGAGATTGAGGCTTCGGTGATCGACATCGACAAGCAGAACCAGCGCATCAGCCTGGGGATGAAGCAGCTCGACAACGATCCCTGGAAGGACATCGACACCAAGTACAAGATCGGCGATCTGGTGACCGGCAAAGTGACCAAGTTGGCAAGTTTTGGAGCTTTCGTGCAGCTCAAGGACGATATCGATGGTTTGGTCCACATCTCGCAGTTGAGCGAGGATCATGTGGCCAAGGTCAAGGACGTGCTGAAGGTCGGCCAGGAAGTCGAGGCGCGCGTGATCAAGGTCGACAAGGCCGAGCGCCGCATCGGGCTTTCGGTCAAGGCGGCCAATTACAGCGAAGAAGATCTCAAACGCGAAAGCGAAGCGTTTGATTCGCTGCGGCCGGGTGAGGACATGGTGGGTCTCGAACAGGCCTTCCAGGCCGCCCAAGAAGATTATCGGCCGGGCGATTCGTCGAAGAAAAAGTAGGGCGAAAGCGCGGTTGACAGTATCGCCGAAGCGCTCAGACTAGCGGGACGAGGCGAACTCGGATTTTTAAGACTACCTTTATGGACAAGCCACGCATTACTGCCTACCTGAAAACCTACTGCGGTTGGAGCGCCGGTGTTCGCGCGATCCTGCAGAAGTACGATCTGCCTTACACGGAGAAAGACATCATTCAAAACCCGGCGTTTCGCTGGGAGATGGAACAGAAGAGCGGTCAGCCGCTTTCGCCGTGCGTCGAGATCGGCGAGACCATGCTGCCGGATGTGAGCGGCGAAGACCTGGAGAACTACTTGCTCGAGCATGAGCTTATCTCGGAGAACTCGGCGTCCACCCCGGTGCCGACCAATTCGCCTTGTACCGACGAGCAGCATGCCGCCATGGCTGCAGGCAGCGCACCCCTGCAATTTCGCTCGCCGCTCTGAGCCGCTCGCGGCGTGATCTCAGTTTTGGCCAGAGCCTTTTCCGCCAGGAAAAGGCTCTCGTCGTTTTCAGGGCTTAGCGGCGCCCAGGCCGTGGCTGGCGCGAGCGGCCGGCGCGTCTGGGCAATCAGCCTGTTTCTCGTCTGCTCAGTTTCGTACTTCGTCACGCGCAGCCCGGCGCTCGACGAGTGGGATTCGGTGCAGTTCGCGCTCGGCGTCGGCGATTTCAATCTCTGGCGCCACCAGCCGCATCCGCCGGGCTATCCGGCTTACATCGCGTTTGGCTGGTTGTTCTCGCACGTCTTGCCGCTGAGCGTGCCGGCTGCGCTGGCGCTCGGGAGCGCCGTGGGTGGTGGCCTGTTCGTGGCCTGCTGGTACCTGCTGCTCGCGCGCCGTTTCGAGCCGGCCGTGTGTCTGGTCACGACCCTGGGTTTGGCGACCCTGCTGATCACCTGGATGACCGCCACGAAGGTGCTCACCGACGGCCTCGAAGCTGGCCTGCTCGCGTTGACGCTCCTGCTGCTGGACTCCGCCGAGAGGAACTCCGCCAAGCCCGGGTGGCGCCTGAGCGCGGCAGCCTTGGCCGCTGCGCTCGCGGCCGGGGTGCGGCCGCAAAATGTGGGCGTCGTGCTGCTGATCCTGGTCTTGGGCATGGCGCGCTCCCGGCCAGGCGCCCGCCGCTGGGTCATGGGCACGGGCGCGTTTGCCAGCGGCTGCCTGCTCTGGCTGCTTCCAACCGCCTGGCTGCAAGCGCGCACTCCCGAAGCTGCCGGCGACCCCTGGGCGTATCCGCGCCAGCTCCTGGCGCAATGGCGCTGGCGGCTCGATCAGCCGAAGGCCTATGTCGGCGCCACCGGGCAAACCTCCGCGCTGCTCGTGTACCGGCTCGAGCATCATCCGCTGGGCTGGCTGACGCGTGGCTTCGGGTTCCCGCTGGACCAGGTCTGGGGTTGGCTGGGGATTGGTTTGGCCGTGCTCGGCTGGACGTTTTACGCCCTGCGATGGCGCGCGCGGGGCCGCGGCGGAGCGCCGGCGCGAGACCTGGCTTTTTGGCGGGTGCATCTGCCTTGGGCGCTGGTGTATGTGGCGATGATCTTCTGTTTTCTGCCGGGCGATCAGCGTTATTACCTGCCGATTTTTCCGCTGCTGCTCGTCGCCATGGCGGCCGGCTGGTGGTGGGCGCTCGGGCGTGGCCGATGGCTGATCTGGGCCATTCCGGTCGTCACCTCGGCGATCACGCTGCCTTATGCGATCGAAAACCACGCCGAAGCCGCGCCGCCGGTGCGGCTCCTACGCTGGCTGCAAGCCGCCTGGCCGCCGGCGAAGCGACCGGACGTTTGGCTGATCCTCCGCGACGGCCGCCGGCACGCGCAATGGTACGCGCCGGAGTTCCACCTCGTGTCAGCCGACGATTTCCACGGTCTGCCAAGCGACGGCGCTTTGCCCGGGCGAACGCGCGCCGTGTACACGGACGATCCGCAGCTTGCCGCCACACCGGCGCCGGGCGGGGGCCGCTGGTTGCTGCTCAAGATCTTCACGCGTTCGCCGCTGGTCTACCGCAAGCACAGCGAGGCCGATCTTTTCATGTTCCAAGCGGCCCGGCCCGGCCGTTGAGAGCCTCTGGCTACAATCCCTGGTAGAGCAACGCCATTTGCTTGACGAACCCGCCCCATTACCACCTAGTGTGGCTGCAACGCACGCCTGGTGCCAACGACGGCCGATTTCGGGCCGATGCAGCTCCCCACTCCGTATGAAATTTCATTTGAGCAAAGAGAAGCTCCTGGACGGCTTGCAGCAGGTCCAAAGCGTTGTCAGCACCCGCACGACACTGCCGATTCTTTCCAACGTGCTACTGCAAACCGATGGCAACGGCATCCACCTCACCACGACCGACCTGGACGTGAGCGTGCGTTGCAAGGTCGAGGCGGAGATCGATGAAGCGGGCGCCACCACCCTGCCGGCGCGCCGGCTTTTTACCATCATCCGCGAGTTGCCCGCGAGTGAGGTGCAATTTGACACCGACGGAAAGAACGCGGCTTCCATCCAGAGCGGCCAAAGTTTCTTCAAGATTCTGGGCTTGCCGGAGGACGAGTTTCCGCCGTTGCCGAAGTTCGAAGGGGCGAAGTCTTACACGCTGCGCCAGGCCGATCTCCGCAATGCGCTCAAGAAGACGAGCTACGCCATTTCGACCGATGAGACGCGTTACGTGCTCAACGGGATTTTGTGTGCCTTCAAGGACAACAAGCTGACGCTCGTGGCGACGGACGGGCGGCGCCTGGCTTTGGTGGACCTGGAGTTGGAGATACCGCCCGCCGATGAGATCAGCGTGATCATTCCCAGCAAAGCGATCAGCGAGTTGCAGCGTCTGTTGCAGGACGAGGGCGATATCGAGTTGCGGCTCGGTGAAAACCAGGTGGCGTTTGAGCTGAACGGCACGCTGCTCGTTTCCAAACTCATCGAGGGCAACTACCCGAACTACCGGCAGGTGATCCCGACCGAGACCAAGGAGCGCATCGAGCTGGAACGCGGGCTGTTCCTGGACGCGGTGCACCGCGTTTCTTTGCTGACGAGCGAGAAGTCCAATTCGCTCAAGTTGATTTTCACCAAGAACAACATCGATATCGCGGCGAACAGCCCGGAGATCGGCGAGGCGCGCGAATCGATGGCGGTAAAATATGGCGGCAAGGATTTTACGATTGCCTTCAACCCGGAGTTCCTGATGGCGCCCCTAAAGAACCTGCCCGACGACGCCGTGTACCTGGACTTGATCGATGAAATGAGTCCGGGCGTGATCAAGATCAAGAGCAGCTTTCTCTACGTGCTGATGCCGATGCGGATCAGTTACTAGGGCCGCCTTCCGGACGGACTCTCCTCCGCCTTGGGCCGTATGTTTTCAAGGCGGAACGTCCGCCGTCGTTGGGGGGAGTCTACGGCCGCCAACGGCCTGGCCGCGTCTTGATCTTTCGGCAGCACAAAAGTCGCGGGCGGATGAGGCTGTATTGCCTCGTCCGGTCAGAGTGCGCAAGACGATGCGCCGCCGTTCTGACCTTGACGCCACGCGTTCCTGCTTTCTAGTCTGTCCCACCTCATCAGAACACCCGCTCTCTGAGCGCCAAGCCCACGCCCGCGCTGTCTCCATCTTTTCACATCCTCCCCTAGGCTTTCTTTAATGTTCAACGGCATACTGGGCATCTTCTCGAACGACATTGGTATCGATCTCGGGACGGCCAATACCCTCGTCTACGTGCGCGATCATGGCATCGTGCTGCGCGAGCCCTCCGTGGTCGCCGTGAAAGCCGGCACCAACATGGTCCTCGCCGTCGGTAACGAGGCCAAGCGCATGCTCGGGCGCACGCCGGCCAATATCGTTGCCGTCCGGCCGCTCAAACACGGCGTCATCGCCGACTTCGAGATCACCGAGGCGATGCTGCGGCACTTCATCAC
>CAXUFU010000173.1:0-3658 GCA_964250275.1 uncultured Chthoniobacterales bacterium
AACAGTGGGTTGGCCTCGCGGCTGCTCTGGTTTGCCTTTGGATTTTACCAAGAATCCCGCTACCATGCGCACCAGAACCATGGCCCGGCCCGTCGCCAAGACCAGCACCGACTCCACCTGGAGCGATATTCCCGCCCTGCTCATGCTGGGCTCCGGGATGCTGCTCTACCTGGCGCTGATTTCCTATGTGCCCGGGGATTTGCCGGCCTGGGTGCCGTTCAGCCCGGGCGCCACGCCCAATTCGCCCGCGCAGAACTTCATCGGCCCGGTCGGCGCGGTCGTGGCGGGGCTAAACTATTTCCTGCTGGGCGTGGCCTCGTTTCTGGTCGCGGCGTTGCTGCTGCTCTTTGGCGCGGCCAAGCTGTTTTTTCCGTCGCTCGAGTTGCGCTCGCGGCTGGGGTGGATGTTTTTGTTCGTGCTCAGCGGCACCTGCCTGGCTCAGTTGCAGCCCTGGTTCCTGCACGGCTGGCGCGCGGAGTTCAATGCCCACGGGCCGGGCGGCATCGTCGGCGTTTGGCTGGGGGTGCGCGTGCTGCGGCACCTGCTGGGCCAGGCGGGGTCCGCCATCCTGTTGCTGCTGGCTTACGGCTGCGCGTTGATCCTGATGACCGGGCTGCATCCCGTGGTCCAGGCGCGCAAAGTGGCGCGTTATCTGTACCGCAAAGGCCACGCCTGGCGCGAACAGCAGGCTGCCCTCCGGCTCGCCCGCGCCAGCCAGCAGGAGTTGCTCGATCTGGAACGGCGCAGCCTGGCCAAAGAACAGCGCAAGCTCGAAAAACAACTGCGCCGCAAGGGCGTCGACCCGTTGCCGATGCCGGAAGCCGCCGCGGGCGAAGATCCCGCCACCCACGGCGACCCACTCCCCGACGAGTTCGCCAGCCTGACCTCGCCCAAGTTTACGGACAATTCCGTGTCTCCGGTCGCTCCCGCGGCGCCGGTCAAGAAACAGAGCTTGTCCGAGCTGCTCGAGAGCAACAAAGCCGCCAAAACCGCCGCGGGCGAGGCGGCGTTGGGCGTGGGCGGCATCGGGGCGGCGGCGGCGCTGGGAGATTTGCGCTTCGCCGACTACCAGCGGCCCGGGTTCGACCTGCTTGATTCCCGCGACGCCGCTGACCATCAGCCGGCCAACGAGGACCAGCTCCGCTTGATCGGCAACAAAATCGTGGAAACGCTCGACCAGTTCGGCATCAAAGTTTCTCCTGGCGATATCACCAAGGGGCCGACCATCACCCGCTACGAAGTTTACCCGGCCAAGGGCGTGCGCGTGGACAAAATCGTCAGCCTCGAGCGGGACCTCGCCCGCGCCACCCGCGCCGAGCGCATCAATATCCTGGCGCCCATTCCGGGCAAGGACACGGTGGGCATCGAGATCGCCAACAGCAAAAAGGTCAAGGTCACCCTGCGCGAACTGCTTGAAGGCGCCGATTGGGCGGAAACCAAAGCCAAGATCCCACTCGCGCTGGGCAAAGACGTCTACGGCAAGACGATCATCGCCGATCTCGCCGCCATGCCGCACTGTCTGGTCGCCGGCGCCACCGGCAGCGGCAAAAGCGTTTGTATTAACTCCATCATCTCCAGCATCCTCTATCGCTTTACGCCCGAAGAACTGCGCTTCGTCATGATCGATCCGAAGGTGGTCGAAATGCAGATTTACAACGACTTGCCGCATCTGGTCGTTCCGGTCGTCACCGACCCCAAGAAGGTCTTGCTGGCCCTGCGCGGCGTCATCGACGAGATGGAGAAGCGCTACAAGATTTTCGCCAAGACCGGCGTGCGCAACATCACCGGGTTCAACGCCCGGCCCAAGCCCAAGACTCAGGCCGAGCTCGACGCCGCCGCGGCTCTCCTGCCCCAGCCTGAGCTGCCCCTCAACGCCGCGTCCGGCGAAGAAAAGCTCGATTCCATTCTCGATGAACCCTTCCCGCGCTCGACCATCCGCAATATCCGCGACCACGACCTCATTATCCCGGATCGCATGCCGTACATCGTGGTCATCGTCGATGAACTGGCGGACCTGATGCAAACCGCGCCGGCCGATGTCGAAAGCGCCATCGCCCGCATCACCCAAATGGCGCGCGCGGCCGGCATCCACATGATTCTCGCGACCCAAACGCCGCGCGCGGACGTCATCACGGGCGTCATCAAGGCGAACGTGCCCAGCCGGATCGCTTTCCAGGTAGCCAGCAAGCTCGATAGCCGTGTGATCCTGGATGAAAACGGGGCGGACCGGTTGCTCGGGCAGGGCGACATGCTCTACCTGCCGCCAGGCACTTCCCGCCTGGTGCGCGCGCAGGGCGTCCTGGTGACCGACGAGGAAATCGCGCGCCTCGTCGCCCACGCCCACGCCCAGGGCGGGCCGCCCGTGGAAACTGCCATCAACACCCAGATGGAGGCAGACGCATCCGCCGATGACGACGTTACCGAAGAGGACGAGGAGTTGGTCGACAAGTGCCTGGAGATCATGCGCCAGGAAAAAAAGTGCTCCACTTCGATGTTGCAACGTCGGCTGCGTTTGGGTTACACCCGCGCCGCCCGGATCGTCGATATTTTAGAAAAACGCGGCATCGTGGGCCCGGAAAATGGCGCGCGCGGACGTGAAATTTTGGTGGATCCTGATACATTATGAGGGTTGGTCGCCAAGAGCAGGCTTGGCTCCGCTCCAGTGTCCGACGGCTTAAAGAGGAGGCGAGTGTCACCTGACCATGATTGAGACAGCCGCCAGGAAGTTGCCGACTGCGCGCAGCAAGCGAAAGCTCACCCTCGACGATGCGTCGCGGGCGACGAAGATTCGCAGCCGGCAACTCGCGGACCTGGAGCGGGACGAGTATTCCAATTTTCCCAACCTCGCCTACGCCAAGGGGTTTCTGATCAGCTACGGCAAGTATCTGGACGTGGACGTGCGGCCGTATTTGGATGCGTTCGAGGATTCCAACACCTTCGGCCTCGATAACTACCAGTACCTCAGCGAAGTGCCGCTCGGTGTCTATCGGGCGACGCGCCGACCGACCCGGCGCAAGACGGGGCGCGGGCACTACATTGTCCTGGCCGGCCTGCTCGGGTCGCTGGCGCTGGCGTTTATTGGTTGGCAGCTTTATATCGGCTACGAGCGGCTGGGAGACCTCGACAAGCTTGCGGACCATCAGGACGCTCTTGAACATGGGCCGCAACCGGCGCCGGCGCCCGCGACGGGGCCCAGCGATGCAGCGGGAGCGGCGGCCGCGCCCGTGCCGGCTGTAGGTGATCCCGCGCCGCCGTTTATCTCTTTTCCTGGCGCCGAATGGGATGGGCCGGTCCGCAACGGGCCGCCCACGCTGCCTCTGCCGGACGATGGAGGCGCCATCCGCCAACTCCTGGCGGGTGCGGACGAGTCGCGGGGGCCGCTGCTATTTGGTGGCGACGCCGCACCGCGCACGCCCAGTGGCGGACGGACAGTTGCCGCGCGTCCGACCTGGTCCCCGGAGAACCTGGACGGCTACCGGTTCTACGTGCGCAGCCTGGACCGCAATTCCGTTGAGATTTTCCGGATCAGCGTCAGCCGTCCGGAGACGGTGTTGAACAATCCATTGTAGTTAAGCGCGCTTCCGATTGTAGGGCGGGCGCTTCGCCTGCCGGGCGTGGCGCTAACCCTCGCCTGGCCGGCGCCGTTCCCGGCAGGCGA
>CAXUFU010000173.1:3668-6133 GCA_964250275.1 uncultured Chthoniobacterales bacterium
GGCCCACCCCCGCCCCGGCCGGGCGGTGCCCCCGGCGGGGGGCGCCCCCGCCCTACAAATATCCTGGTCTCAAGCGCCATGCGGCAGGATGACTCTCCCGAGCCGGTCCCTGACTATCCAGGCAGACGTACTGCAACCGGTTGTGCCACACCCAGGCGAGCTTTGCCAGACAGTCAGGGACCGGGTCGGAGACCCATCCCTACCTTTTTTTGGAGTAGCCGGCGCGAGTATTCCCGCTGGCCAAAGACCTTCGTTGAGGTAGATTTGCCCTCCGGATGAAAGTCGGCATGATCAGCCTCGGTTGCGCGAAGAATCTCGTCGATGCCGAGATCATGCTCGGCAGCGTGCGCGCGCGCGGGATGGAGATCACCGGGTCGGCCGAGGACGCCGACGTCTTGATCGTTAACACCTGCGCGTTCATCGATTCCGCCAAGGAAGAATCGATTGAAGCCATCTTGCACGCCCACGAGGCGCGTGGCCTGCGGCGGCGCCCGGGGCAAAAGCTGATCGTCAGCGGCTGCATGGCGCAACGGTTCGCCCAGGATCTCGCCCGGGAGATGCCGGAGGTCGACGCTTTCATGGGTCTCGATCAGGTGGCACAAACGGGCGAAATCGTCGAACGCGTTCTGGCCCGGCCGGAGGCGCCTTCCGTCCTGACCCAGCTTGGGTCGGCCCTAGGTCTGACCGCGGCGGAGACGCCGGAGCCGATCAATCTCGTCACCCGCGGCTCGCGTTACATCCCGGATTATGACACGCCGCGCTTCCGGCTTACGCCGGCCCACAGCGCTTACGTGAAGATCGCCGAAGGCTGCAATCATCCCTGCAGCTTCTGCGTGATACCGCAAATGCGCGGGCGGCATCGCAGCCGCACCATCGACTCGGTCGTGCGCGAGGTGCGCGGGCTGGTGGCCGAAGGCGTGCGCGAAATCAACCTCATCAGCCAGGATACCACCTACTACGGCATGGATTTGTGGGCGAGCAAAGCCGGCCCAACCCAGCCGGTGGACTCCTCCCGCGGGCCGACCTTGAGCCGTTTGCTCGAGGCGCTACAAGCGATCGAAGGCGACTTTTGGGTCCGGCTGCTCTACACCCACCCGGCGCATTGGAGTGACGAATTAATCGCGACGATCGCCCGGTGCGACAAGGTAGCCCGCTACATCGATATGCCGCTGCAGCATATCCACCCGCTCATGTTGGAGCGGATGCGGCGGGAAACCTCCCGCGAACATATCGAGGATTTGCTCGGGCGGCTGCGCGCCGGCATTCCGGGGCTCGCGTTGCGGACGACGTTCATCGTGGGTTTCCCGGGCGAGACCGACGAGTGCTTCGAGGCGCTGCTGGAATTTATCGGCCGCGTGCGTTTTGAGCGCCTGGGGGTTTTCAACTACTCGCAGGAGGAAGGCTCCCGTGCGGCGAAGATGCCCGAGCAAGTGCCGGCCGCGGTCAGGCGTAAGCGGCACCGGCGCGCGATGCAGTTGCAGCAGCGGATCGCGGCGGAGCTGTCGGCGGGGATGGTGGGCCGCCGGTTGCGGGTGCTGACCGATGCGCCCCTGGTCGCGCGGACGCAGGGAGACGCCCCGGATGTTGATGGGCGCGTGTTGTTGGCGCGACCCGCCCCCGTGGGGGAGTTCATCGAGGTTCTGATCGATGGGACGCAAGTTTACGATCTGACCGGCCATGCGGTCGAGCAGGAGCAGCCCGCGCTGGCAACGGCGGCTTTCTCGACCGGCCGCTAAGGTTGATGCGCCTGCCGCGGGGCGATCGTTTTTCTTGGTTCCGGATCACTTTGCCAAGGAGCAAAAGCATTGACAAGTAAAGGCGCGGGAACGTAGATGTGAACTATACCCCCTAGCAACGCACTTTTATTGTAGATTTTGCCCCCCGTATGAGCGAGAGCGAACCGAAAAAGGAAACGGTCAGGATTACTCTACCGACGCGGCCGAACGTGGCCGAATCCTCCGTCATCCCGGCCAAAAAGGAAACGGTGCGAATCAACCTACCGTCCCGGCCCGGTCTTGGCTCAGGCTCGGGAGCGGAGACTTCAAAAAAGGATACCGGCCGGGTAACGAATCTGGCCAAGCCGCCAGTGTTGTCGCCGCGGCCGATCGGGCCCGTCCCTCCTGCGGGTGCTCCGCCACGGCCGATGGCTCCGCCGCTCGCCCGACCAGCGGCACCCGCTCCAAATAACGGTGAGACTGCGTCGAACCCGGCCGCCTCCGCTACTCCTCCTCCGAGTTCCGCGGCTTCACCGGTTTCGTCTGCTCCTTCCGCTCAAGCGGCGCCGCCCGCGCCTGTGACACCAGCAGCACCGCCGGCCCCCCGGCCCGTCGTGACTCCCGCCGCTCCGGCGGCTGCACCGCCCAAGCCAGCGGAGGCCATTGTCGCACCCTCTGCTCCCGCCGCACCCTCTGCTCCTGCCGCGCCGTCTGCTCCCGCCGCGCCGTCTGCTCCCGCCGCGCCTTCCG
>CAXUFU010000174.1:0-6106 GCA_964250275.1 uncultured Chthoniobacterales bacterium
GGGGGGGGGGCGCGGCGCCGGCGGGCCCCGGCCCCACCCCTGCCACGGCGCGCGCCCGCCCTACAACTCGGAGGCTGCCTAGGCAAAGGGCAAGTGGCGACAGATTTTCTTCCTCTGCTCTGGGGCGGGCTTTGTCGCCCTCGCCCCACGACCGGCCGCCAGCCTCCCGCCGACCGCGGCGTTACAACGCTTCCAGCTCTTCCCAGCGGGCGTACAGCCGCGCGACCACCTGCTTCGCGGCCTCGAGCTCGGCTTGCAGTTCCTGCCAACGCGCCCCGTGCTTTTCGTAGAAATCGGGTGCCGCAAAGAGGGCTTCCAACCGCGCCACCTCACTCTCCCGCGCCTGGATGGCCGTCTCCATTTCCGCCAGTTCACGCGTCTCTTTGAAGCCTAGTTTGCGCGCCGCCGCCGCCGGCCGGTCCACTGGCACCGCTGCCGCCGGCGCCTTGACCGCGGCCGCCGACGCCGGCGCTACTTTCCGGCTGGCGCGTTTTGCCTGGTAATCCTCGTAATTGCCGGCGTCGTAATGCAGTCGCCCGTCGCCCTCGAAGACCAGCATCGAGGTGCAGACGCGGTTAAGGAAAAAGCGGTCGTGACTCACGGCCAGGACCGTGCCGCCAAAGCCAACTAGCGCTTCTTCCAAAACGCGCAACGTCGCGAGATCGAGGTCGTTCGTCGGTTCGTCGAGCACGATGACGTTGCCGCCGCGCTTGAGGATTTTCGCCAGCACCACCCGGCTGCGTTCGCCGCCGGAAAGCAGAGAGATTTTTGAGTTCACCCGCTCGCCGGTGAACAGGAACCGGGTCAGATACCCGCGGATGGACACGTTCTCCTCGCCCAGGCGCACCCATTCGCTGCCTTCGCCGACTTCCTCAAAAACGGTCTTGGCCTCGTCCAGTTGCACGCGGCCTTGATCCACGTAATTGACCTGCGTCCGCGTGCCGGTGAGCACCTCGCCCCAGGTGGGCGCGAGCTCGCCCAGCATGATCTTGAGCAGCGTCGTCTTGCCCAAGCCGTTGCGGCCGACGATACCGATCCGCTGGCCCGGCTCGAGTTGCAGCGAAAGATGATCGAAGAGCACCCGGCCGCCCAGCTCGATGCCCACGTCGCGCAATTCGATGATCCGGTTGGCCAGCTTCGGCGCGGGCGGGATGATCAAGTCGACGTCCAGCTCGGCTTCCGGCCCCTGCACGGCCGCGGCCTCGTGGTAACGGTCGATGCGGTCGCGGGATTTGGTGGTGCGCGCCCGTGGACCGCGGCGCACCCATTCGAGTTCGCGTTTGAGGAACTTTTGCCGGCGCGCGTCCTGCGTTTCCTCGTTGGCCAGACGCAAGGCTTTGCCTTCCAGGAAGCTCGTGTAGTTACCCTGGTGCGAATAGAACGTGCCGTTCGCCAGTTCCACGATCCGGCCCGCGACGCGGTCCAGAAAATAACGATCGTGCGTCACGAACAGACAGGTACCCGGGTAATGCTGAAGGAAATCTTCCAGCCACTCGATCGACTCGGTATCGAGATGGTTGGTGGGTTCGTCGAGGATCAGCAGATCCGGCCGCGCCAGGAGCGCGCGGGCGAGCGCCACGCGCCGTTTTTCTCCGCCAGAGAGCGTACCGGCGAGGCGTTCTGCGTCGGGAGCCCCTAGATGGGTAATGAGGGACTTGACCCGGTGCTCGACATCCCAGCCATCGAGATGGGTGATGCGATCGAGCAGGTCGCCGGCGCGGTCGGATTCCGGCGCCTGGTTTTCGTACTCCGCGATGAGCGCGAGCACGGCCTGAGCGCCGGTGAGGATGTTGTCTTGGACGGTGCGAGCGTCATCGAGTTGGAAGTCTTGCGGCAGGTAGCCGGTGATGAGTTCGCGCCGCCGCACCACCTGGCCGGCATCGGGTTCCGCCACGCCGGCGGCGATGCGCAGGAAGGTCGATTTGCCTGTGCCGTTGCGCCCGACCAGCCCGATGCGGTCGCCTTCGTTGACGGCGAGGCTGGCGCGATCGAGGATCGTCTGCACGCCATAGCGCACTTCGAGATCGATGGCGCTCAAGACGGCGTTGGAGATGTTGGCGGCCATGGCGTGGGCAGCGAAGGTGCCGCCGTTCGGCCTCGCTGTCGAGGGCTACGCTTAGGCGGTAAACGCAAGGAAGGTGGTTAAGACACTCGCCTCACAGAGGCAAGTAGACGATCCGACCGTTGCTTTCCGGCGGATCAAACGTCTTGGAAATCAACTCCAGGTCGTTCACACAACGCCCAATGACCACTGCCACCTGGCTGATATAAATCACCGTTGCGAACGGTAACCCTTCCCGCTGCCGTCGTACCGCCTCGGTCAGAAAGTCGGTGTCGCACGTGAAAACGAGACGTGTGAGTGCGGTGGCTCGATCTAAGATTCGTATGTCCGACCATCGCGAAGCGCCATCTTCCTGCGCGGTCAGTACGTCGACTCCGCGGCGCCGCAAACCACGTGTTATCGCCCCCGTAACATTTACGTCTAGATACAACCCGAGGCTCACCGGGAGTACTTCAGCTGATGCAACCGGCGTTGTAGATCCGAGTCGCCAAACTCCTCTCGCAAGGCGGCGATTTCACGCTCCTCGTTGAGAAGTTGCCGCTCAAACTCCTGCTCATGATCATAGAAGTACGCCAGCACGGCGTAGATTTGCGCCAAGCTCAAATGAGGAAGCTGTTCGTGGATCTCCTCTGGGCTCCACGCGTGAGCCAAATGACACCCAACGACTTCCATGACCTTCGTGTTCGTGTCATCGATCCAAATACGCTGCTCGTCATCCTGCCATAGATGAGGGGCTATGGTGAGAGCAGTCATGGGTCAAAAGATTAGCGCAGAAAAGCGCGGCCTCAAGTCAAGCGCCGCGTTGTAAAACAACGAAAGCCTTGCACCACCAAACCAGATGAAAGCCGCTCTCGCCCCATTGCCTTACGCCTCCGCCTTCGGCGTTCCCTTGCGCACGAGCAAGTTTTGCCCGGTCATCTCGACCGGCCGCTCCAGCCCGAGCAGGAACACCAAAGTCGACGCCACGTCCGCCAGGATGCCGTCGTCTACCGTGAAATCCGGCGCGTCCGCCGCGGCGTAGATCATGTGGACGAGATTGGTCGTGTGCGCGGTGTTCGGAGAGCCGTCGAGGTTGCGCATGTATTCGCAATTGCCGTGGTCCGCCGTGATCAACGCCTTGCCTCCCAGTTCCAACACCCGTTCGACCACCTGCCGCACCGCACCGTCGATCGTTTCAACGGCTTTGATCCCTGCTTCGACCACGCCCGTGTGCCCCACCATGTCCGGGTTGGCGAAGTTCAAAATGATCAGATCATAATGCGGCAACGCCTCCAGCACCGCCCCGGTCACACCCGCGGCGCTCATCTCCGGCTGCAAATCGTACGTGGCCACCTTGGGTGATGAAACGGTTTTGCGATCCTCGCCGGGAAAGGGCGTTTCGACCCCGCCGTTGAAGAAATAGGTCACGTGCGGGTACTTCTCCGTCTCCGCGATGCGCAACTGGCGCAAACCCGCCTCGCTCACCACTTGACCGAGGAGTTTATCGAGCGACTGCGGCGCGAAGACGTGCGGGCAAGCGTAGTTCGCGTCGTACTGGGTCAGCGTGACGTAATGGACCTGCGGCCAAATCTCGCGATTGAACCCCGCAAAATCCGCGTCCAGGAACGCGGCGGATAGTTGGCGCGCACGATCCGCGCGGAAATTAAAGAAGAACACGACGTCGCCATCGCGCACGCGCGGCTCATCGGCGGGCGGGGGACAGAAAACCATGGCGGGCAGGAACTCGTCCGTGGTGCCGCCGTCGTAGAGCGGCGCCAGTGCTTCGCTGGGGTCCATGGCGCAGATGGTGCCGCGCCCGAGCACGATCGCGTCCCAGGCCAGCTTCGTCCGCTCCCAACGCTTATCCCGGTCCATGGCAAAATACCGGCCAATGACACTGGCGATCTGGGCGGAACTCGGCAGCAGGCCACACTGGAGCTTCTCCAGGTACCCGACGCCGCCCGTAGGCGAGGTATCCCGGCCGTCCATAAACGCGTGGACCAGGATATCCTGCACCCCAGCGGCGTGGGCTCCGTCCGCCAGTGCGATGAGATGATCGATGTGGCTGTGCACGCCGCCGTCGCTGACCAGGCCGAGAAAATGGAGGCGGCGCCCCGGTTCCGCCGCGCGCGCAAAGGCCTCTTTGAGCACCTCGTTGGCCGCCAGTTTGCCCTCGGTGATCGCCTTTGAGATGCGGGTCAGATCCTGGTAGACGATGCGTCCGGCGCCCAGGTTCAAATGGCCGACTTCCGAATTGCCCATCTGGCCGCTGGGCAAACCCACATCCGTGCCGCTGGCGCTGAGCCGCCCGTGCGGATAAGTCGCCAAGAGGTGGTGGTGAAATGGGGTCTGGCCGAGCACGGTCGCGTCGCCATCGCGTTGCGCGTTGGAAGGCGATTCCGGGTTGATGCCCCAGCCGTCGCGGATGATTAAAATAACGGGTGCTGCCATAAAAAAGAGGCGTGAAGACGCCAACTAGCATCGGCCGTGACTGACCGGTGGCGTTTGAAAAAGAGTGAAACGTTTTTGACGGCGAAGGCGGGAAACCGCCGCTGCTGCTATGTGGTCCGTTTTACAGGGTTGTCCGGCCGCCAAAACTCTGCGGGACTGTGCGCGTGCGAGGGCGGGAAAGCGAACGGTTTTCTCTGTGGCACGGCCTGTTCCCCCCGGGAGAGCTTCCCGGCTTGGAGCGTGCTGTACGCTTCCCGGATGAAACGACGCAACTACTTGTTGGCGCTGACGCTTTTGGCCCTGTTTATCGCCTCGGGCGTTTTCTACTTCCGCTCGTTCGTCGTGCAAAAGCCCTTCGGCATCATCCTCTTTGTGGGCGCGGGACTGGTCTCGAGCCAATTGACCGCCGCCCGGCAGTACGATGGCGGCGCGGACCGCCGGCTGGCCATCAACTCGCTGCCAAACCTCGCGCTCATCAGCACGCATGCCGCCGATTTCGCGGTCCCGGATGCCGCCGCCGCCGCGACCGCGCTCGCGTGCGGCCTCAAGGTCAACCATCGCGCCCTGGCCATCAGCCCGCAGGGCAGCCCGCTGCCCAGTCTTCTGGCGCTCGCCCGCCAGCGCGGCCGGGCCACCGGCCTCGTCACCACCGGCTGCGTGACCGATCCCGCGCCCGCCGCTTTTTACGCGCACACGACCGATCCGCGCGACCGGGACGGCATCGCGGTGCAGTTGGTCGAGCAGGCCAACCTGGACGTCATCCTGGGGGGTGGCCGGGCGGATTTCCTGCCGGAACTCAAAGGCGGCCGGCGGCACGATGCGCGCGACCTGATGCTGGAGATGACCCAAAAAGGGTACAGCGTGCTGCGCGGCGTCGAAGATCTCGAGGCGGTCCAAGGCTGGGTTACTCCGCAGCTGGGCCTCTTCAGCGCGGACGCGTTCGCCTTCCGCGATCAACGCGGCGCCGGCGATCCGCAGCCCGCCTTGAGCGACATGGTGCGCGAGGCGATCGAGGCGTTGCAGCGCCGCGCGGGTGGATACATCCTGGTCGTCGATTCCGGGCTGACCGGCCGGGCGGCGCTGCAGAACCAGGGCGAACGCGTCATGCAGGAACTGGTGGAACTGGACCGCGCCGTGGCCGTGGCGCTGCAATACGCCGGTTCCAAGACTCTGGTCATCGTGGCGGGTGGCGAGGCGACCGGCGGTTTCAGCCTCAACGGTTTTCCCCTGCGCCAGGATCGTGGCATGTCTCTGCTGGGAATGAACGCCGAGGGGCTGCCCGCCATCACGTGGGCCACCGGTCCGAACGGCCGGCCGCTCGCATCTGCGGCTGACCGGAACCCCTCGTCTCCGCCGCCGGCGGCGTCTGGCGAACCCGCGGAGCCTGCGGCCTTTTACTCACCCTTTGCCACCAACACCGCCGATGACGCAATCGCCGCCGGATTCGGCCCCGGTTCGGAGCGGTTGCGCGGTTTTCTGGACAACACCTTCGTCTTCGATCTCATCCGCTCGAAGCTGTGACATCCCCTACTCCGGCAGCGAAGCTGCCTCGTAAAAAAGGTAGGGATGGGCCTCCGGCCCCGTACCAGACTGTCCCGCAAGCGCCCCGGGCCC
>CAXUFU010000175.1:0-6079 GCA_964250275.1 uncultured Chthoniobacterales bacterium
GGGGGTGCCGCGGGAAACCCCCCGCCGCAACAGCCGGAAGGGGCTTGAGACTCCCGCGACAAATTCCCTTCAACCGACGCGCAACCTGAGCAATGTTGGGGGCCGATGCCCAGCGTGCTGCCGACCCCATCTTCCGTCGCCTCGGTAAAAGAGGGACCTCCCGTCCGCGCGCCGTGGCGGGAGTCGCTGCCGTTTGCCTTGCGCTATCCCCGCTGGAATCTCAGCCGCCACGCCGCCACTTTCCGCGCCGCCGACGCGTTCGTCGTGTCGATCCAAAAGAGCGGCCGGACCTGGGTCCGAGTGTTCCTGACCGCTTATTTCTCCGAGTGGGGGAAGCAGAATTTTTCGCCCGCTGCCCGGCCGGCGGCCGCGGCCGCCATGCCCGCGCTCTGTTACACGCACGATCTCTGGGAACACAAAGCCAAGGAGCGCTTCGGTGAAAGGCTGCGGGGCAAATGGCTGATCCCACGCGAAGAATGCCTGCACAAACCTATTTTGCTGGTGGTCCGCGACCCGCGCGACCAGATGGTCTCGTTGTTTTTCCACCTCAAGAAACGGACCGGCACGTTCCGGGGCGATCTGCCCGAGCTGCTGCGGCACCCGGTTTTCGGCGTCAAACGGGTGGTCAGCATCATGAACCGCTGGATCCACGAGTGGGTCGAGCATTCCCGGCTGCACCTCTTGCGCTACGAAGACGCCCGGCGCGACCCGGAAACGACGTTCGCGGCGGCGTTGCGCTTCCTGCTGCCGACTCTGGCGCTGGACCCGGCGGCATTGGCGCGGGCGGTGGAAATTTCCAGCTTCGAAAACATGCGCCGGCTCGAAGCCGGCACCAAGGACGCCCAGGGGACCGAACTGGTCGCCGACTTGAACACGGAGGCGCTCCGCCCCAAGGACGCCGCGGACCCGGAAAGCTACAAGGTGCGCCGGGGCAAAGTGGGCGGTTACGCCGATTACCTGGCCGCGGCGGAGATCGAGTACCTGAACCGCGTGGTGGCGGGTCTGGATCCGCGTTTCGGCTACAGCGACCCTTCGTAAAAAGAGCGGTAGGGATGGCTCTCCTGAGCCGGTCCCTTGCTGTCCGGCCAACGCGCCTCAAGGTCGGCCGCGCCATGTAAGCAGCACGCTCCCAGACGGTCAGGGACCGGCTCGGGAGAGCCATCCCTACCTTGGGTAGAGCTTTTTCGCCTTGTGACGAACGCCAGGGCTGGACATCCTTCCGGCGCCGGCGCGCGCCGGCCCAGAAGATGGCCGTGCCGTCCCCGCCCCTGACTTCCCGCTTTCGCTTCCTGCCCACGGGTCTGACCTGGCTGGCGCTCGCCGCCATCCTCGAGCACGGCGCCCGGTTGCGGCTGCAATGGCCGCTCGTCCCGCTCTCGGACCCGGACACCTGGGGCTACCTGCATCCGGCGATCTCCAAACTGCTCGGGCACAGCTTCGAACACACCTACGGACGGAATTTTATCTACCCGGGCTGGGTGTACCTCTGGCTGCGCGCGTGCGGCGACTTCCGTGCCCTCTGTGTCGCGCAACATTTGCTCGGGCTCGCCACCGGATGGCTGCTCTGGCGGGTCTGGCAACTCTGGCGCACCTGGTTCGTCCCGCCGCGTTTGCCGGCCTGGATCGCCACACCCATCGGGCTGGGTCTGGTCGCCTTTTACGTGTCTTCGTCGACCGCGATCTTTCTCGAGCAGCATATCCGGCCGGAAGCGATTTTCCCGTTCTGCGCCATCCTGGCGATTTATCTGACGCTCAAGTTCCTGCGCGCCTGGTTTACCACCACCGGCCAGACGCTGCCGGCCGCGCTCTGGGGCGGGGCGATCGTCTTCGCCGCGGTCCTGTGCTACGCGCTGAAACCCAGCTTCGGGTTTGCACTGGGCGTCGCACTGCTCCCGCTCGCGGCCGCCGCCCTGGCCCCGGGGCAAACCCGGCGCCGGCGCCTGGCCTTGGCGGGCGCCGCAAGCACCGGGTTGGCGGCAGCCGGCTTGCTTCTGCTCTGGCCTGAGCACGAGCTGGCCAAGGCCGACCCGATCAGCGCGCTGTTCCTGCCGGAGACCCTCCTGACGGTTCACGCCCGGGTGATCAACGAGCAAATGGCGCAAGATCTTGCCGCCGGCGACCCAACGCCGTACCCGGCGGACTGGCTGGCCGCGCTCCACGGCCAATTGAGCCACGAACTCGCGCTCGCCGCCCAGCCGGAGCGGCGTCCGTACGAGTCGCTCGGGTTCAATCCGGATTACCTGATGTACGAGGATTCGCTGTGCCGCTCGCTGTATCGGCAGATCGGCCAGGCCCGTTTGATCCAGCTCTGCTTTTACTACTATGAGCGGGCGTGGCTGCACCGCCCGGCGGAGATGGCGCGCAACGTCGAGCGCCAGCTCGGCATCTTCTACGGCCAGGATTGCCCGGCTTTTTGGTTGGGCCACAGCATTGATCAGCCGCACAACTATCGCAAAACGCTCAAAGCTTTCAGCCCGGCCAACTACCAGGCGGAAATCCTCCCGTTCGCCCCGGTCCACGCCTACCTGGCGCAAGCGCAGATCCTGGCGGACCGTCCCGCCCTCTATCTGCCGGGAGCATCCTTCACGCTCGCCAACGCCATGGCCGCGCCGGTCTACCTGCCGCTGCTAATCGCCCTCGCGGCGGGGCTGGCGGCTGTCCTCTGCCTGCCTGGCGGCGAGGTCCGCCGGGAACTCGGGGCCGCCGGCGCCCTCGCGCTGCTCTGCTTTGCGTACACGTTCGGCAATTGTTTGACGGTGGCGGTGGTACACTCGTTGGACATCGACCGGTACAGTTCAAACCTGCTGATCTTTACGATCTTGTCCGAGGTGACCGCGCTCACCTGGTGCATCGAAGCGTTGCTTTGCGCGCGTTTCCATCTAAATCCAGATTTGTACGAACCCCCTGCCGCCACCGATGCCAGCCGCCCATGAAGACGCGCCACGGCCCGCCGCCGCGGGCGGCCGGTGCCTCCGACTCCTGCTGCTCGTCTCGCTGCCGCTGTATCTCCTGGATCAGGCGACCAAGTGGCTCGTGACGCAACGGATCGATGAACCGGTTACGGTCATTCCCGGTTGGTTCGACCTGGTCTCGGTGACAAACACCGGCGCCGCCTGGGGCATGTTCAAGGACAGCAACACCGGCTTTCTCGCCCTGTCGATTGCGGCCTTGATCGTTTTGACGGTGCTTTACCGCCAGGGAGCCTTCGGGCAGCCCTTGGCGCGCGCGGGATTCTTTCTCCTCATTGCCGGCATCCTGGGAAACCTGACCGACCGCCTGGCGCGAGGGCACGTGGTAGATTTTTTGTCGTTCGACCTGCACGTGCCCGGGGCGCATCCCTGGCCTTCGTTCAACGTCGCGGATAGTTGCATCTGCGTGGCGGTGGCGGGTTTCATCCTCGGCTCTCTGCTGGACCTGCGCCAGCCCGGGGCGACAACGCGCTAGAGGCGGTTTCGCCGGCGCACGCGTGCGCCCGGGTGGGGACTGGCGTTAGAACTGCTCAGGTAGATCGAGCACTGCCTGCGCATCCCCATCCTCTCTCGCCATGCCTGAAAAACCCCGCATTCTGATCGTCGACGATGAACCGGCGAACGTCGAACTGCTGGAAGCCATCGTGCGCATCGCCGGCTTCGCCGAAACCCGCAGTACGACCGATTCGCAAAAAGCGCTGGGCCTGGCGGCCGAACTAAACCCGGACCTGGTGCTGCTCGATCTTTCCATGCCAAACGTCAGCGGCTACGAGGTGCTCGGCCAGCTCCGGGCGACGCGGGAACACGGCGATTTTCTGCCCATCATCGTTCTCACCGCGGACGTCAACCCGAAGACCAGGCGGCGCGCCCTGCAAGACGGCGCCAACGATTTCATCACCAAACCCTTCTCAAACGACGAGGTGGTTCTGCGCTGCCAAAACCTGCTGGAAGTCCGCTCTCTGCATCTCGAGCTGCAAAGCCAGAACGCCCGCCTGGAGGAGAGGGTGCTCCAGCGCACCCAGGAACTCGAGCGCACGCTGACCGAGCTCAAGATCACGCAGGAACGCCAGGTCCAGGTCGAACGCCTGCGCGCCCTGGGAGAGATGAGCAACGGGATCGCGCTCGATTTCAACAATCAGCTCACCGTGCTGATCGGCTACACGGACCTCCTGTTGCTCAATAACGCGCAGATGCTCAGCAACCGCCCGATGGCGGTCCATTACCTCAAGACGATCAACACCGCGGCTCGTGATTCCGCCGGGATCGTGGGGCGCCTGCGGGAATTTCACCGCAGCCGCACCGCCGAAGAGATTTTCCTGCCCGTGAACCTGCCCAAGCTCCTGCAGGAGACCGCCTCGCTCACCCAGCCGAAATGGAAAAACCAGGCGCGCGCCGATGGACGCCAGATTGCGATCAGCCTCGACCTGGAACCCGTCAGCGGCGTCGCCGGCAACGCGGCCGAGTTACGCGAGGTCGTCACCGCGCTCATTTTCAACGCGGTCGACGCCATGCCCCAGGGGGGCACGGTGCAACTGCGGATCCGGCGCGAGCAGGACCACGCGCTGCTGGAGGTCGCCGATACCGGCATCGGGATGACCGAAGAGGTGCGCCGGCGTTGTCTGGAGCCGTTCTTTACCACCAAAGACAGTCCCGGCGCGGGCCTCGGGTTGTCCGTGGCTTACGGCATCGTCAAACGGCACGATGGCGAACTGAACATCTCGACCGAGGCCGGGCACGGCACGACCGTCACCGTTCGGCTCCCGATGGCTCCGGAGGCAGACGCGACGGCGGCCGACGCGCGACTCGGGCGCCCCTTGCACGTGCTGCTCGTCGAGGACGATCCCCTGGTGCGCGAGGTGGTCAGCGAATATCTGGAGCGGGATGAGCATCAGGTGTCGACGGCCGTCAACGCGCGGGAAGGCCTGGAAAAATTCGCGCAAGGCCGGTTCGATCTGGTGGTGACGGATCTTGCGCTCGAAGGCATGAACGGCGAACGTCTGGCCATGGAGATCAAGGAACGGGTGCCCGGCTTGCCGATCATCCTTCTCACCGGGTTTGGCGATGCCGTCGCGAACGGGAATCGTTTGCCGGCCGGCATCGACGCGGTCCTGCGCAAGCCGCTCGCCCCAGGCGATCTCTGGCGGGCGGTCGCCCAGGTCATGAGCCGGTGCGACCGGGCGCCGGAGCCGGAACTGGCGGTTGCAAGTCTATGAGCGAGCACTTTTTTCCCGGTTCACATCGCGCCCGGTACACGTGGACGTTGCTGGCGACGATTTTCGCGTTCGTCCTGGCGGCGGGCGCGCTCCAGGCGGCGGCGCTCGCGCCCGCTGACCAGCAGTTTTTAACCGGCTTCGTCAAAGTGCATGACGCCTTGATCGCCAACGACCTACCCGGCGTCATCAATGCGGCCAACACCCTCCCGAACGGCAGCGGTGCGGGCGTGGCCAAGGCGGCCTCGCTCAAAGACGCGCGGGCGGAGTTTGCGAAGCTCGCACCGCAAGCCGAGAAGCTCGCCGCTGGGCAACCCGGCTACCACGTCTATTACTGCCCGATGGTGAAGATGGATTGGGTGCAGGCCGGAAGCTCGGTCGCCAATCCGTATCTTGGCACAGACATGCTGCTGTGCGGCGTCGAGAAGAAGTAGACGGTGTTCCCGCCGGTAGCCGCGGCAGGCTCCATGCCGGCTGTAGCGGCAGTCTATGACCGTCGGTAACCGGCTGTAGCGGCAGTCTATGAACGTCGGTAACCGGCTGTAGCGGCAGTCTATGAACGTCGGTAACCGGCTGTAGCGGCGGTCTATGACCGTCGGTAACGTCTTTGAATGCTGAACGCGCCGTCGACGGTCATAGACCGCCGCTACAGCCGGAGCGATCTCTCATCATCGTATACCGCCGCCACGGAGACTTGAGTCCTACTTCATTCGACCAGAATAACAGCGGCATGAGTGCCTTTTTTGACGCCCTCGCACGGCCCGAGTACCTCCACGTCTTGCTCAACCCGTTGCCCGTCTACGGACTGGCTGCCGGGATCCTGGGTCTGGCGCTGGCGCTGGCCGTCCGCCAGGCCGCGGCGCTCCGCATCTGCCTGTTGGTGGTTGCGCTGACCGCGGC
>CAXUFU010000176.1:0-2283 GCA_964250275.1 uncultured Chthoniobacterales bacterium
TGAAAGGCCGTTGTCCTAACCACTGGACGATAGGGTCTGGAGATCGCCACCGGCTGGCGGCGCAGCCGCTAATCATCCGCGAAGTCGAGGCACCGGGCAAGACCCAAAATCACAGGGGCTGTCGCAGCAACAAGTCGGCGGTGCGCTGGGCGGCGCCGGCGTGCACGGCCAGGATTTGGGCGGCCGCGGCGGCTTGGCGGGCGCGGGCGGCAGGGTCGGACAGGAGTTGCGCGCAAGCCAACTCCAAACCGGCAAGGTCGGCCACCTGCACGGCGGCGCGCGCGGCCAGAAGCTCGGCGGCCAGATCGCGGAAATTGTCCATGTGCGGGCCGAAGATCACCGGTTTGCCGGCGGCGATGGCTTCCATTGGGTTTTGGCCGCCTACTGCCAACAGGCTTTTGCCGATGAAGACCAACGTCGCCAGCGCGTACCAATCCCGTAGTTCGCCCGTGGTTGCGAGCAGCAGGATATCAGGGCGGTTGGCAAGAACCGTGGTGCTGCCCAGCGCCGGGTCGGTCCGCACGACGATCTGGAGACGGAAGCGGGACAACTCGGCCAGGATCTCTCCCGCGCGTTCGACGTGACGCGGCGCAACGATCAGAAACAACCCCGGAAATCGGTCGTGCAAACGGGTGAAGACTTCGCAGATGGCGCGTTCCTCACCCGGGTGTGTACTACCGGCCAGCAAGACGGGCGCGGTTTCCCCGACGCCCAACCCAGCCAGGTATTCGCGCAGACCGGCGGCAACGGACCGATGGCCGTCAGACGCGAGCGCCGCGCAGCCCGGGCTAGGGTCGGTAGACACAGACGCGGGTTCCTGATCGTCGAATTTCACGCTGCCGGTGCGTTGCACTCGATCGGCCGGAACGCCCAAGGCGGTCCAACGGGCCACGTCGGCTTGGTCCGGCACGCAAACGAGATCGAGGAGCCGCATAACTGGACGCGCCAGCCAGGAGAAGCGGCGCCAGCGGCGTTCAGAGCGCGGGGACAAACGCGCGTTGACCAGCGAAATGGGCAAGCCCCGGGCCCGTGCTTCCCAGAGGAAATTTGGCCACAGGCCGCCGTCGACGATAATGACGCTGCTAGGGCGCAACGCCCGAAACGCACGCCGCACGCAAGCCAAGGCGTCGATGGGCGTGTAGACCAGTTCCAGGTTCGGGCCGGTCTGGGCGGAGGCGAGAGCGAAGCCGGTGGTGGTCGTCGTGGAAAGAATGAGCGGCAGGTCCGGGCGGCGGGCGCGTAGCGCGGCAATCAGCTTTAACGCCACCAGCATCTCGCCGACGCTGACCGCCTGGATCCACGGCCGCCCTGGCCCTGCGGCGAGCCGCGCGCGCACCGCCGGCGTGTAAAAGCCGAAGCGTTGCCCGAGTGCGGGCCAATAGTTGCCGCGGCGGACCATGCGCCGCAGGTAACCCGGCAGCAACAGGACAAAGGCAAAAGGAAAAACAAGATTGTAGAACAGGCGCAGCATGAGCTAGCTATCAGAGCGCGAAAGAACCTGACCCAGTTGCGGGCACAACATCAGCGCCGGCAGGCCGCTGGAGAAACAGGACTTCCGTACTGCCGTATTGCTTCTGGCGAATCACTTCCCAGGCCTGCGCCTCCAGCGTGAGCGGATGACGCGGCGACTTCTCCAAAATAAAGAGGCCGCCGGCAAGAAGAGCGTTTTTGAGCACCTCCGAACTCGTGAGACGGGCGGCAAAATCCACGGGCTGCTCGCGGGTCGTATAGGGCGGGTCGGCGAAGATGAGGTCGAACGGTTCGACGTTGTCCGCGCCGCCGCGGCGGTTTAGAAAGGCAAAGCAATCCTGCGACACCACCCGGGCGCCGGCGGTCAACTTGGTTTTTTCCAGGTTGCGGCGGATGCAGTCGACCGCCGCGCGATCCTGTTCCACAAACGTGACGGCGCTGGCGCCGCGGCTCAGCGCCTCGATGCCGAGACCGCCGGCTCCGGCGAAAAGATCGAGCACGCGCGCCCCGACCACGCGCTCGGCCAAGCTCGAGAAAATCGCGGCGCGCACTTGATTCATGGTCGGCCGCACCTGACCCGACCGCGGCGCGAAAAGGGGAACACCGCCAGCCAACCCACCGATGACTCGCATGAGCTTTAGCGGGTGCCCGCGAACCGCAGCGGCCGCCGGGAAACCGGCGAGCGATACATCAAAGGGCTAGGACTGGAGACAGGCATCGGTTGTGCATGGCGTTTGGCAAAGGATGATTTGGGAGAACAGGAGGGAACAGCCATGCCTGGGTTACAGGGCGGGCGCTCCGCCTGCCGGGAAC
>CAXUFU010000176.1:2293-6060 GCA_964250275.1 uncultured Chthoniobacterales bacterium
GCGCGCGGCCCCCCCCCCCCCCCCCGCCCCCCCCCCCCCCCCCGCCCCCCCCCCCCCCCCCCGCCCTACAATTTGGATCAGGTGTTATTGTCGTCGGCCGGCGTGGGTGTGGGATTGTTATTGTTGTGTTTGGGGTTGTGTCGCCCATTCCTGGGTTTGGGAGAAAGCAGGTTTTGGAATAAGCCGTTCAGCGGGCCCGACAAAGCGCGATCGAACAAATCGGTCGAAGGCTTGCTCAAGGAGCCGGTCACGGTGAAATCCAGGAAGCGCGACCCGGGCGCATCGATGCCGCAGGGAGTGAAATTCGCTTCGATGAAGCGCGGCAGTTCGTTGCTCACGGCTTGATCGATGACAAGGCGCGCATGCAGATTGAGCCGGTCTTGATCGATCAGATACTGGCCGTGCGCGGAGACCTGGAGATCGCCGGACTCGAGCAGCAAAGGTTCCAAATCGAGGGTCGTGCCATGGAGCTGGCAGTCGAGTTCGGCGCGCTTGAAGTGAAGCTGGCTGAGATCCTGGATGCGCAGGGCCTGACCAAAGGCTTGCAGAAGCGGCAGATTTTTCAGGTGGGTATCGAGCAGTTCGAAACGGCCGGAGGCGTTGCGGCTGTTCGGATCGCCGGAAAGTCCGCGGATGTTGAAGTTGCCTTCGAGGCGGCCTTCGACCGGTTGCGACTTGCTGCCCGCTTCGGCAAACAAGCCGGCGACCGACACGTTTTCGATGTGGCAATCGGCGCTGTAAGGGGAGCCGGGATCGCCTAATTGCAGATGGTAGGTGAGCAGCACGTTGCCGCCGGCCAATTCTCCATGGCCCGCGGCCAGGTTGAGCTCCGCGTCCCGGACATAAGTAAAGCTGCCGTGGAAATTTGTCAGCAGGAGATCGGCGCGGGGGAGTTCGGCTTTCGCAAACCAGTACTCGCCCGTCGCGTACGCGGGGTCGGGCAGGCGGCCATCGACGTTGACCTCTTCAAAGCGGCCAATCAGGTGGTCTTTGCCGTCGAGCAGGTCCAGCGATCCGTGGCGGAGCTTGAGGCGATCGACCGCGACCGGGAGGTTATCGGCCGCCGGGTAAGAGCCTTCGGGGGGTGGCGCGGGCGGCGGCGGCGGCGCGGTGAACGCGGGAGAAGCCGTTCCCTGCGCCACCGCGGGCGTTGCCGGAGAGGACGGAGCGGAGGCGCTGGGTGTCGGGGCCGGTCCAGGCGGCGGCCCTTGGTCTTTAGGATGCTTGGGTTTTTTGGCTTTGGCGGTGCGCTGTTCCGGCGGAAATTGCCAGCGGCCTTCCGGGTCCTGCGGCCAGGAAAGTTCCGGATGGTCCAGCAGCACCTCGCTCACCACGAAACGGCCGGAGAAAAGGGGCACCAGCGCGAAGCGGATGCGAAAACTGTTCGCCCGCAAGAAATCCGGCCGGGCGGCGTCGGCCGGTGTGGTGTCCGGGCCGACGCGGGCGACAATGCCGTCGATGCGCAGACCGTCCCAAGGGGTGATCGTGGTCTTGCGCAGGGAGACGGACATTTTGAGGCTGGCCGCCAGCGCCTGGCGGATCTGGTGTTGCACCGCCAGGGATTGCACATAAAGGTTGGCGCCGAGCAAGAGCACGCCACCCAGGATCAGTGCGACCACGACCGCGCTGACCGCGTACCAGCCTAGTTTCCTCACGTTGAAAGAACCTAATCGCTCGCGTTGGGAAGGGAAGCTGGAAACGCCCCGCGTGTCCGCCGGGAGCATCCTGGTGATTTTCAACCCCGCGGCCCACAGCGAAAGGGCGGGGCGCTGGCGCGAGAAAATCCAGGCGCTCGACCCGCACGTCGTCGTCCGCTTGACCGGCGGCCCCGGCGATGCGGCCGCCATGGCGGCTGTCGCGGTGCAGGAAGGGTTCAAAACCGTGGTGGCCGCCGGCGGCGACGGCACGATCAACGAAGTGGTCAACGGGCTGGCCGATTCCGATGTCACGCTTGGGTTGTTGCCCATCGGCACGATGAACGTTTACGCGGCGGAACTGCGCATCCCGAGCAACCGCATCAAGCAATGCTGGGACATCATCCGGGCGGGACACACCCGGCGCGTGGACCTCGCCCGGGCCAACGCCCACTGCTTTGTTCAGCTCGCCGGCGTCGGCTTCGACGCGCAGGCCGTGGCGGGCGTCGATTGGCAGGCGAAAAAGAACTTCGGCCCGCTCAGCTACCTGATCTCCGCCGCCAGGGTGGCGACGCTCAAGCCGCCCCGGCTGCGCATCGAGAGCGAAGACGGGCCGGCCGAAGAAGGCTCCTTCGTGCTGGTGGGCAATGGCCGCTACTACGGCGGCCGGGTCGCGGTGTTTAAACAAGCGGTGATCGACGACGGCAAGCTGGACGTGCTGGTCTTCAAGAACCTCGGTTACCTGGACATTATCCGCTATTTGCAGGGCATCCTGATGGGCACCCATCTTTCGTTGCCCGATGTCGAGTACTTCCAGACGCGTCGTTTGACCGTGACCTGCGCCTCCGGGGAAGACGTCCCGTTTGAAGCCGATGGCGAACTGATGGGCTACGTGCCGGTCACTTTCCGGGTCGCCCACCAGCAGTTGAAGGTCCTGGCGCCCCAGCGCTGAGCGAACATCTTGCCGCGTAGCGGCCTCCAGAAAAAAGTTAGGGGCAGGCTCTCCGAGCCGTCCCATTTGTTTCTGGAGGGGAACGCGGCTTTACCCGGGGGTGAAAATGTTCCGAGGCTTGTTCCCGGGACGCGGCGAACGTACCGAGTCGGGCGCGGTTACCGGACAGTCAGGGCCGGCTCGGAGAGCCCGTCCCTACCCATATTATGAACGGGAGCTTCGCTGCCTGTTCGCTGGGGAGCGTGTTTCCCACGACAGACCTCGCAGACAGTCAGAACCGGATCGGAGATCCATCTTAACTTTGCCCGAGCACGGCGTCTTTCCACGAGCGCAGCTTATCGCGCGCGTGGGAGACGGCCCGGGCAATCTTGAGCCGGCCCAGCAGGCGCGCATAATCCACTCCCGCAGCCTGCCCAGGGATGCACGCAAGCGTCGGGCCGTAACCGCGTCCGCCCGCTTTCAACCAGTGCGCCTTGGGTCGGGCGCCATGCAGCGTGTCCAGATGCGAGTAGCGCTCCACGAACGCCGCGTCGTCGCTGTAAAACGCCGCCGGCAAATGGTTCTCGAGAAAGCTCCGCGCTGGCGAGTCCACGTGCAAATCATGGATGAAAACCACGCGCGGACGTCCAGTTTGCAGAAGCTGGAACGCGAGCTTGAGCGCCCGAAACTCCTTCGGGCCGTCGATCAGCACCACGTCACCGGGCTGCAGCAGCTCCGGCAACAGACGGCGCGAATCTCCGAACCGGCAGTCGATGTGGGTCAGGTGCGCCAGCCGCGCCACGGCGGCGGCAGCATTGGGCGAGCGCTCGTTCTCTTCGACGCTGATGATGCTTGCGCGTGGAAACCAGTGCCCCAGCATCTGCGTGCTTTGTCCCCCGCCCCGGCCGCTTTCCAGGATGCGCACCGGTTCTTCGCCCAGGGCGCAGAACAGGAAGAACATCTCGCTCATCGGGATGCCTTCGTTGTCGTAGGCCACGCCGGACATGAGCGCCAGGAAGCCGTCCAGCAACGTCCCGGCGCGGCGCAGGG
Organism: uncultured Chthoniobacterales bacterium; assembly: GCA_964250275.1. Classification (GTDB taxonomy): domain Bacteria; phylum Verrucomicrobiota; class Verrucomicrobiia; order Chthoniobacterales; family SZAS-18; genus CAXUFU01. Next base: position 5,909 of record CAXUFU010000176.1, read on the forward strand.
TAGCGGCGAGCGTGACCGCGCCAGCGGGTTCAAGCGCCTCCGGCTTCGCTTCCGCACCGGAGGTCGGCTGTTGATCGACTGCTGGTTTCAAGATGGGCAATTTGGCAGAGCACCCGCCAAAACGCACGCGCTTTGGCGCGGACAAGACGCAG
>CAXUFU010000177.1:0-6046 GCA_964250275.1 uncultured Chthoniobacterales bacterium
CTCTGGTGATCGCCAATTTTGAAGTGTCCGCTTGGCTGGAAGGCAAAGGCGTCAAGGACGTGCACGCGCTCAATCACGGCGGCGGCTACAAGTTCGACTTCGGCCGGGTAAAACTGGTCAACGCCATTCATAGCAGCGCCATGCCCGATGGAAAACCGGGCGGCAACCCGGGCGGCTTCGTGGTCGAAAGCGCGGAAGGCAACTTTTACCACTCCGGGGACACCGCCCTGACGTTGGACATGCAACTGATCGGCGAGGCAACCAAACTGCGTTTTGCCGCCCTCTGCATCGGCGACAACTATACCATGGGCGTGACGGACGCGATTCGCGCGGCGGAGTTAATCCGCTGCGAAGAGATCCTCGGCATCCACTACGATACCTTTCCGCAGATAAAGATCGATCACCAAGCGGCGCTGAAAGAGTTCGCCCAGGCGGGCAAGAAGCTGTATCTGTTGCCGATTGGTAGCAGCCACGATTTCTAATGCCGGACGATGGGCCATCGGTTGAACCAACGAAGCTCTTTTCGTTGCGCCGGGTACGCCAGTACCTCTGGCGGGCGACGCTCTGGCGTTGTCCCGTTTGCGGGCAGCGGCCGATCTTTGTGCCGGTGCGCCACGTGCGCAATTTTCACGATTGGCTGACGCCGCTCGATGGGTGCCCCGTGTGCGGGTACGCCTACGATCGGGAGCCGGGTTATTTTTTGATGTCGCTGTGGGCCATCGGCTACGGAGCGTCGGCGTTGGTGGGGATCATCGTCTACGTTTACCTGCAAACCTGGCATAGCGACTGGTCGCTGGTGGCGACGTTGCTGGCGGTGGCGTTGCCGCTGCCGCTGGTTAACGTGTTCTTCGCCCGGCACGCCAAAGCCTATTTTCTAGCCGTCGACCATTTGTTCGACCCGCATCTGCGGACCGGCGAAGAAGACGATGACGATTGGAACGGTGGCGACGACCGCAAACCGCCTGCGCCGGTATCCCCGCCCCGTGGCATCCCGGTCCGGGATGTGGCGGGACCAGAGGGTGGCAGCAGCGATGCCCGACGCCCGGCGGAGGCGGCCGTGGTGGAAACGAGGTAGCTCGCAGGCGAGGTAAATCCCTCGACAAACGTCGTGCATGCAGCAACCCAACAATCCAAGGCGCCTGGAAGGGCTCGCTCCGTTGTGCCCCTTGACTGTCTGCCGGCGGAACGCTTGCCCTCAGCGGCAAACAGGGGCATGACGGAGCGTGCCCGTCCAGGCATTTGGAGGAGTCCAGATGCGGCGGTGTTCATGGGCTGGGACGGCTCTTCGGAGCCGGCGCCTTTTTCTCGGCAGAACGGGTCGCGCCAAGCAAACGGAACGTCCCGCAGACAGCAAGGGACCGGCTCAGGAGAGCCAATCCTGCCTCTAGAAGTATTTTATGATTAACCCCGCCCCGGCCAACAACACGGAGAAGTTCGGTACACTGCTCTCTGTCGCGCTGATTCTCATTGTGGTCGCGGTGTTGTACTTCATGCGGGACGTCTTCGTTCCGCTGGCGCTGGCGCTGCTCTTTAGCTTCCTGCTCGCCCCGTTGGTCACCCGCTTCGAACGCTGGTACGTACCGCGGATCCCGGCTGTGCTCATCGTCGTCCTGCTTGCTTTCGGCGTCATCGGCGGAGTCGCCTATCTCGTCGGCGGCCAGGTCGTCGATCTCACCTACAAACTCCCGAGCTACAAAGAAAACATCAGCCGCCGCATCGCCGCCCTCAAATCTTCCGGCCACAACCCGCTCAGCGACGCCACTCAGACGGTCCAGGAACTCGGCGAACAGTTTTCCGGCAGCACCGCTGAGCCGAATGGATCGCGGCCGGATTCCGCCACTTCCGCGAACAAAGCCAAGGTCGTGCCGGTGGAGATCGTGCAGCCGGCGACCAATTTGACTTCGGTCGCGCAAAGCGTGGTCGGCCCGCTGCTGGGACCGCTTGGGACGGCCGCGATCGTGGTGGTGTTCGTGTTGTTCATGCTGATCAAGCGCGAAGACCTGCGCGACCGCATCATTCACCTCATTGGCCGCGGCCGGCTCAACGTTACCACCCAGGCGCTGGATGAAGCCGCCAGCAAAGTCACGGGGTATCTGACCATGCAGGTCATTATCAACGTCTCGTTCGGGGTGCCGATCGGCGTCGGCTTGTACTTCCTGGGGCTGCCGAACGCCGCTTTGTGGGGTCTACTGGCGACGTTGCTGCGTTTCATCCCGTACGTGGGCGCGTGGATCGCGCTGGGTTTCCCGCTGCTGATTTCGCTCGCAACCACCGACACGTGGCGGCTGCCGCTCGAGACGCTGGCGTTGTTTGGCGGCATCGAACTCGTGACGAGCAACGTGCTCGAGCCGTGGCTCTACGGCGCGCACACCGGCCTCTCGCCGGTGGCCATCATGGTGGCGACGGTTTTCTGGACGTGGCTCTGGGGCGGGGTCGGGCTGTTGCTGGCGACGCCCTTGACCGTCTGCGTGGCGGTCTTGGGCAAGTACATCCCGAGCCTGAGTTTTTTCGATGCGCTGCTGGGAGACGAGCCCACGCTCTCGGCCGAGGACCGGTACTATCAACGGCTGCTGGCGGGGGATCGGCGGGAGGCGAGCCAGGTGGCGGAGGGTTATCTCAAGGAGCATACGCTGGCCGACCTGTATTCCACGCTGCTCGTGCCGGCGCTGGCTGCGGAAGAACGCGAGGAGCAAAACGGGGGGCTGGATCAGCGCCACCAACGTTTTATTTTCGATGCGACGCGGGAAATGGTCGAAGAACTCGGCGGCCAGGCGCTCGTAGTGGCGAACGCGAAAACGGAGAAGGCCAAGGTCAACGGCACGGAAGACGGAGTCGGGGCGCCGACCACCGCGGCGGTCGAGTCGCTTTCCAAGCATCCGGTGTTCTGTTTGCCGGCGGCGGACGAGGCGGATGAAATTGTGGCGGTGATGCTCACGCAACTGCTCGAAGCGGAGGGCTACAAGGCGGAGTCGGTCTCACACAAGACGCTGGCCAACGAGATGGTAGAACAGGTAGCGGTGGCCGGTTGCCAGACCGTCTGCATTTCGGCCACACCGCCGCACGATACGTTGCACACGCGTTATCTTTGCAAGCTGCTGCGGGCGCGATTTCCGGGCCTGCACATCGTGGTGGGACTCTGGGACGCCGAGCAGAGCGAGGAAAAGCTCGCCCGCCGCCGCGAACGCCTGACGGCGGACCATGTCGTCACAAACCTGCAGGATGCGCTCGAACAGATTCGGCCATTGGCGGTGCTGGAGAGCGTACCCGAATCGTAGCAAAAAAGGTAGGGATGGCTCTCCTGAGCCGGTCCCTTGCTGTCTGGCAGGCGTGCCCCGGGAGTTGGCCCGCGCCGGGTGAAAGGATGCGCTTCCCGGGCAGTTGCGAAGGGGCGCTCCTGTGGCGGTCCCTTGCTGTCTGGCAGGCGGGACCGGGGTTGGGTTGCACCATGGGTGACGGGCACGCTTGCCGGACAGTCAGGGACCGGCTCAGGAGAGCCATCCCTACCTGTTTTACTAATTCCGGAGCGGCTTGCCGGTTTCGAGCATGTGGCGGATGCGCTCGTGCGTCTGCGGCTGCGCACACAAGCCGATGAAAACCTCGCGCTCCAGGTCCAGCAGCCGCTGCTCCGGGACGACGCCGGCCATGCTCTCTTCGCCGCCTCCGGTCAAAATCCGCGCCAGCTCGCTGGCAAGATGCACGTCGAACTCAGACCACTCTCCGCGGCCCCGGCGCTCGCGCGCCAGCGCCAGCAGACGCTCAAACCCCGCGGCACCCAAGACCCGCATTTCGCGCGGGCCGGGCGCCTGATAACCGGCCTCGGCCAGAGCGAGCACCTTTTCCTTGGCATCGCCCAAGAGCCGGCGGCGGTTCATCGTGATCCCATCGGTCTCGCGCAAAAACCCCAGCCGCCTGGCCTCCAAGGCCGACCCGGAAACCCGGCCTTCCGTGATCAACGCAAACACCCCAGTTACCGCCTCGAACGCGTCCGCCCCTGCCGGCAGACGCGCCAGGGCGCGCGCCAGCATTTCCGTCGTTCCACCGGCGGAGGGCATTAGACCCACCTTTAACTCGACCAACCCGGTCGCCAACTCGGCATCGGCTTGCACGGCGTCGCTGTAGAGCATCATCTCGCAACCCCCGCCCAGCGTCATGTGAAAGGGCGCGGCGACGACCGGAAACGGCGCCGCGCGCAGGCTCGTGGTCATCCGCTGGAAGTTCTCGATCATGGCGGTGACGCCGGCCACGTTGCCGCTTTCCGCGTCGCGCAGCAATGCGCTGAGATCCGCCCCGGCCGAAAACCAACGGCCCTGATTGCCGATGACCAGCCCCGCGTACGCACCCGGCACGAGTTCGATGGCTGCCGCCACCAGCCGGAACGCATCGGCGCCCAGGGAGTTGGCCTTGTTGTGAAATTCCAGCAGCAGCACCCCGTCGTCGAGGTCGATCAGGCTGGCGTTTTCGGCGGCGCGAACCACTTTCGGCCCTTGCCGGTTGATATTCTGGAGGAGGATCAAGCCCTCGTGCCCAGGTCCGGCGGAAGCGGGAGAATAGAACGCTTCGCCCGTGCGGGCGTGTTCGGCGAAAATGCGCGGCACTTCGAACCCCTGCGACCCAAACCCCGCCAGCACAAACTCCGGCCCGAGCGCGTCGAACAACTCGAACGGCCCCAACTCCCAGCCAAACCCCCATTTCAGCGCGCGATCGATATCGTAGTGGGTGTTCGCGACCACGCCGTATTTTGAGCCCGCGAACCGCATCATCTCGTAGAGCGTTCGCCGCGTGAACTCTCCCGCCGCCGAGTCCGCGGCCAAGAGCGCCCGCGTGCGTTCGGCCGCGCCGCGTATCTTCCCGATGGCGGCCACTTCCGCCGGCAGCCGGGCCGCGTCCCATTCTTCGTACTGCAGAGAGCGCGGGTTGAGCGTCAGGATGGTTGAGGCGCCGCCCGGATTTTTGCGCCGCTGGTAAAAACCGCCGCCGGTTTTTTCTCCCAGCCAACGCCGCTCCAGCAGCCGGTCAATGATCGCTGGCAAGCGAAAATCATCGTCCGTGGCGCGCAGCAGATCGGCCGAGATCAATCCAAGCACATCGATGCCGACGGTGTCGGCCGTGCGCAACGTCGCGCTCTTGGGCCGCCCAAGGATCGGACCCGTCAGCGCGTCGACGATAGCGGGCTCGAGTGCCATCTCCTCCATCACCCGAACGGTCTGCAGCAGCGAGTAAATACCGATGCGGTTGCCGATGAAGCCAGGAACGTCGTTCGCAAAGACGATCCCCTTGCCCAACACGCGGTCGCCGCAGACGCGGATGGTTTCCAGCACCTCCGGCGATGTGTCGGCGGTGGGAATCAGTTCTAAGAGATAAAGATAGCGCGGCGGATTGTAGAAATGCACCCCGAGGAACCGGCGTCGGAACGACGCGGAACGCCCCGCGCTCTGCACGTGCATGGGGATGCCGCTCGAGTTGCTGCTGAAGATGGTCTCCGGTCCGGCATGGCGCTCGACTTCCTCCCAGAGCCGTTGTTTGGCCGCCGGCTGCTCGATGATCGCCTCGATCACCCAACCGGCCGCGGCCAGGCGCGGTAGATCGTCCGCGGTATTGCCCAGGGTGAGCAGAGCTTCAGCGCCGGCTGCGTCCATGAACGCCGGCGGTCGGGCTTTCCGGGCGCGCTCGAGGCCTGCCTCGACCACCGCATTACGGCTCGCCTCCGGGTTCGTCCCCGGCACGTCGAGCAGCAAGGTGGGGATGCCCGCGTTGGTCAAATGCGCGGCGATGGCCGCCCCCATGGTCCCCGCGCCGATGACCGCCGCCTGGCGGATGGGTGCAGCCAGCGGAGGTTGAGAAGCCATCCCACAACTTGGCGGCGCGGCGCCCGTTTTCAACCGCGCAGCGGCTCCAAAGCAACGGTAGGGATTGCTCTCCCGAGCCGGTCCCTTGCTGTCTGGGGAACGTCCCGCGAAGATGGATCGTACCAAGCGCACGGCGCGCCTCCCCAGCCACCCAGGGACCGCCCCCGCAAAGCCATCCCCACCCATGAACACTTCATGGT
>CAXUFU010000178.1:0-3005 GCA_964250275.1 uncultured Chthoniobacterales bacterium
GGACCACGTTCTTACGTTTGACGATCTTGCAGTGTTCACACAACCGCTTGACTGATGCTCGGACTTTCATAGAAGAAAAAACCCCGCTTTCCGGGGCGGTTCAGGTCCGCGGGTTCGACCTTGCCAGCCCAGGCGGCGGCCTATCCGAACTCACGGGGAGTTAATCTTTAACACAAGATTTTGGCGTGGCAACAAGCGATTGTTTTTAAAAAAAGGTAGGGATGGGTCTCCGACCCGGTCCCTTGCTGTCCGGCAAGCATGGCTGTAGATGGCACGCGCAATTTCAAGCACGCTCCCCAGACAGTCAGGGAGCGGGTCGGAGACCCCATCCCTACCTTTTTTGGAGGCGCTTCGCGCAAGACTCATCGGCCAACGACCGCCCTTTCCCGCCAAGTCAGAATTTCCGGGTCGCCTTTGGTCACTAGCACCGTGTGTTCAAAATGCGCCGAGGGCTGCCGGTCCGCGGTGATCACCGTCCACTTGTCGCCCAGCACCTTCACCGCCGCCTTGCCCATGTTCACCATCGGCTCGATGGCCAGCGTCATCCCGGCGCGCAGCTTCGGGTTCGCCCCGCTCTTGTAATTAGGCACCTGCGGCTCTTCGTGCAACTTGCGCCCAACCCCATGGCCGACAAACTCCCGCACCACGCTGTAGCCGTGGCGCACCACGTACGATTCAATCGCGCCCGACACCTCATGCAAACGCCGGCCCTCGCGCGCCAGCGGGATCGCACGCTCCAGGGCATCCTGCGTGACCGTCAAGAGTTGCTGCACCGCCGGCGCGATCATGCCGATGGGCACCGTGCGCGCCGTGTCGCCGACCCAGCCGTCCTTGAAAACGCCCACGTCCAGTTTGACGATGTCGCCGTACTGGATGCAACGGCTGCCGCCGATCCCGTGCACGACCTCCTCGTTGATCGAAATGCAGACGTTGCCCGGGAACCCGCGATAATTCAAAAAAGCACTCGTGCAACCAAACTCGGCAATAGTTTCGGCCGCGTACCGGTCCACTTCGCGCGTAAGCAGGCCGGGGCGCAGGAAGGAACTGATCCGCTCGAGGATCTCGCTGGCTGCTTGCCCCGCCAGGCGCATCTTTTCGATTTCGCGCGGGCTCTTGATCGGGATCTGGCTCATGCCGCCGCCACCTCCGGGCGGTTCACCGGGCCCATCAACGCGGCCTCGATTCGGGCAAAGACTTTGTCCGCGGGCTGCTGTGCGTCGAACCGCCGCAAAAGCTGTCGGCGCTCGTAAAATTCCAGCAGCGGTTCCGTGTGCTCGCGATACTGTTCGAGCCGCCGGACCAGCGTTGCGGGATCGTCATCGTGGCGGTTTTGCAGTGCACCCCCGCAGACGGGGCAGGGCGCTCCGCGCTCGCCCACCTGCCAGCCCAGACTGAAGGTCCGGCCGCAAACCGAGCAAACCAAACGCCTGCTGACCCGGTCTTGGATCACCGCGAGCGGCACTTCCAGCCAGATCACCGCCGTCAGTCCCGTGCGCCGTTCTGCCAGCATCTGCTCGAGCGCTTCCGCCTGGCCGACCGTGCGCGGGAAACCGTCGAAGACGAACGCGTCCGGGTGCGCGTTCAGCCAGGCGGCAATCGACGCCAACGCCAGGCGGTCCGGCACCAGTTCCCCCGCGTTGGTAAACCCGGCGGCCTCCCGGCCCAGCGGGGTACCGGCAGCGGCCTCTTGGCGCAACACTTCGCCCACCGACGTCACCGCGACTCTCCAATGCTGTTCCATCAACTGACCCTGGGTTCCCTTGCCCGAAACCGGCGGTCCGAGTAAAACGAGGCGCTCGGTGTTCACGCTGGAATCGGCAGCCGCACGTGGCGAGGGCTGCCAGGTGTCTCCTAGTGATTGAGGAAAATCGCCAGCCCGCAGATCAGGAGCACGGCCACTCCCACGCAGAGCATGACCATCGTGCTTTGCCGGGCCGGCTCGCCCTGATTGATGGCGCGCTGGTTGTCGAAACGCCCGCGAATCTTGCCTTTGCGCAAGAAACCGTCGTAGTGCCGCTGGATCAGATGCGTCTCGATCTGGCGCATGGTGTCGAGCATCACGCCCACGATGATCAAGAGGCTCGTACCGCCGAAAAATGTCGCCGTAATATAGGGCACGTTCAGGCTGCCGGAGATCAACTGCGGCAGAATGGCGATGATCGTAAGAAAGATCGCGCCGGCAAACGTCAGCCGCGACATGGTAAAATCGAGGAAGTCCGCCGTCGGCTTGCCGGGCCGGACCCCGGGGATGTAGCCGCCGTTTTTCTTGAGCTCATCGGCGATCTGCGCGGGCTGGAACATCATGGCCACCCACAGATAGCTGAAGAAAAAGATCATCAGCGAATAGAGGACGTAGTGCATCCAGCCGCTGGTGAGATTGACGGCGATCTCCTGCGCAGTCCGCGAGTTTTTGAAGAGGAGATTGACAATGGACGTCGGGAAAAGCAGCAGCGCCTGGCCAAAAATGATCGGCATGACGCCGGCGTAGTTCAGCTTGAGCGGCAACGACTGCGTCTGGCCGCCGTACACCTTGCGGCCCACCACGCGGCGGGCATACTGCACACTGATCTTGCGCTGGGCCTGCGTGATGGCGATCACGGAGGCGATGACGATGATGAAAAACGCCACCAATAAGACCAGCACCGCGGGATTGACCTGACTATTGCCGCCATTAGCCGGCACAAAAGTGTGCCACGCCTGGATCAAGGCGGCAGGCAAGCGCGCGACGATGCCGATGGTGATAATCAGCGAGATACCGTTGCCGATGCCACGCTCGGTGATTTGATCGCCCAACCACATCAGCAACATCGTGCCCGCCGTCAGGCTGATGACCGTGATGGCCTCGAAGCTGAAGCCCTTGTCCTGCACAAGATCGAGGCCCAGCCGCTGCATCGTGGCACCAATTCCGGGCAGGAACGGATTGGACAACGGATTCTCAAACGACCTCGCCAGCAAGAACCCCTGGAACACACACAGAACAACCGTCGCGTACCGCGTGTATTGAG
>CAXUFU010000178.1:3015-6038 GCA_964250275.1 uncultured Chthoniobacterales bacterium
AAATTTTCTGCCGGCCGCCGTCTTCGCGCTGCATTTTGCTCAAGGTCGGGATGACCGACGTCAAGAGCTGCAGCATGATCGAAGCGCTGATGTACGGCATGATCCCGAGCGAAAAAATCGCGCAGTTTTCGAGCGCGCCGCCGCTAAAGATATTGAACAGCGCCGCGACCGATCCGCCAGACTGCCGGTCGACCTGGTTCAGAAACCACTGGTGCAACACGGCGGCGTTCACGCCCGGCGTGGTGATCTGCGCTCCGATGCGCACCACGATGACGATGGCGAGAGTAAAAAGGATCCGAGCCCGGAGCTCGGGCACCTTCATCGTGTTCGCAAAAGCGGAAAACATGAAATTGATTAGTCAGGCCGGGCTACCCACGGAAGCGGCCCGAGCCAAGGCGTCGCGCCAGGCGGTGCTTCCGATAAACAGCTGCTTGGGAGCGCGGGCGTTCCCAGCAGGGAAAAGCAACTTCGCCGATTTCTACTCGGTTGCAGCCGTTTTTTTCGTGCGGTCGCGCAACGAAATCGAGCCGCCCGCCGCTTCAATGCTCTCGCGAGCGGAGGCACTGACGAAGTCTGCTTCCAGGCTGATCTTTTTGCTCAACGCGCCGTTCCCCAAAATCTTCAAGCCATCGAAATGCCCGCGGATCAACCCGTGCGCGCGCAAAACCGCTTCGTCGATCGTGCCGTCATGAGCCAGAGACTCCAGATCGCCCAGGTTCACAATCGCGATCTTCTTCTTGAAATCCGCATTGTTAAACCCGCGTTTGGGCAAGCGTCGGATCAGCGGCATCTGGCCGCCTTCAAAGCCCAGCCGGATGCTGCCGCCGGAGCGGGCTTTTTGTCCTTTATGACCTTTGCCGCTCGTCTTGCCGTGGCCGCTGCTTTCGCCGCAACCGAGCCGTTTGACGCGGTGTTTCGCGCCGGGGCGCGGTTTGAGTTCGTGAAGTCGCATAAGCCTGTCCAGTTAGAAGATCAAAGCGACCTAAGCCGCCACCGGCTCGGGCGCCAAGGTCGCGGTTTCGCCCTCGGCCGGCTTGCCGAACCGCACACCGCGCAGTTTCATCACCTGCTCGCGCGTGCGCAGATGCCCAAGCGCTTCCAACGTCGCCTTGACCACATTGGCGTGATTGCTCGAGCCCAGAGATTTCGCCAGCACATCCTTGATCCCCGCCGCCTCTACCACCGCGCGAACGCCGCCGCCGGCAATCACGCCGGTGCCGGGTGACGCGGGCCGCAACAGCACGCGGCCGCCGCCAAACTCGCCGATCACCTCGTGCGGGATGGTGTTCTCGAAGACGGAAAACTTGACCATGGCTTTGCGGGCGGAATCGCTCGCTTTGCGGATCGCCTCGCTCACTTCGTTCGCCTTGCCGAAGCCGCAGCCCACTTTGCCGTCGTGGTCGCCGGCGACGATCAACGCGCTGAAGCTAAACCGCCGGCCGCCTTTGACCACCTTGGCGCAACGATTGATGAAGACGACTTTCTCGGTCGTCTCGCCGCGCGCCGCGACGTTGCTCTGGCTGGTGTTGCGATCGCGATCGCCACCGCGGCGGCTGTTCTGGTTACCTGGAGGCATATGGAGTTGGGAAACGGACGGTCAAAAAAGAGTCGCACTTAAAAATCAAGGCCGCCGGCCCGCGCGGCGTCCGCCAAGGCTTTAACCTTGCCGTGGTACTGGGCGCCCCCACGATCAAAAACGACGCGCTCGATCTGCTTTTCCCTGGCTCGCTCGGCGATCAAGGCGCCGACCTTCTCAGCGGTTTGCTTGTTGGCCCGGGTCGAGTTGTCGCTGCGGAAACGGCTTTCCGTGGTGTTGACGGCCGCAAGCGTATGTCCGGCGCTATCTTCAATGATTTGCGCGTAAACGTGCCGGCCCGAAAAGAACACACTCAAGCGGGGACGCTCCGCGGTGCCGCTGATCTTCTTGCGGATGCGCAGATGGATGCGATTGCGGATGATGCGGCGGTCGGCTTTAGCCATCGGAGTAAAGGTTGGAAATGAACTTCGAAAAAGTTGTGGGCCCGGCCTTCTGCCGCCGGGTGCGAAATGGGAGTGCTCTACTGGACGGTCTTGCCTTCCTTGCGCTGGACGTTCTCGCCCGCGTAACGCACGCCTTTGCCCTTGTACGGCTCCGGCGGATAATAACCGCGGATGTCCGCCGCCACCTGGCCGACCAGTTGTTTGTCGATCCCTTCGACCTTCACCTTCGTGTTATCGGCCACCGTCACTTTGATGCCGGCCGGGATGGGAAAAAGGATGGGGTGGGACTTGCCCAAGCTCAAGTTCAGGTTCGTCCCTTGCACGGCCGCCTTAAAGCCGACGCCCTGAATTTCCAGGTCCTTAGTGTAACCAGCCGTCACACCCGTGATCATGTTGGCCGCCAAGCTGCGCGAAAGACCGTGCAGAGCCTTGGTCTGGCGCGCTTCATTGTCGCGGGCAAACGCGAGGGTCTTGTCGTTAACGGTCGCCTTGATCTGGCGCGGCAATGTAAACTGCAACTTTCCCTTCGGTCCTTCGACCGCCAATTCGCCGGCGGTGCCGATATTCACCTTCACCTTATCGGGGATGACGATGCTCTGATTGCCAATTCTGGACATAAGCGTGGGTCGGTTGAACCGGTAGAATCTAGTAAACGAACGCCAGCAGCTCGCCGCCGACATTCTGGCGCTTCGCCTCGCGGCCGCTCAAGACGCCCTTGGGCGTGGACAAGATGGCGATGCCCTGGCCGCCACGCACCCGGGGGATTTCACCTGACGCCACGTAACGCCGCAGCCCAGGCCGGCTGACCCGATGCAGATTAGTGATCGCCGGGGTTTGCTCGAGAAACTTGGTCGTCACTTTCAAATGCTTCTCCGCACCTTCGCCTTCCACGCTGAAATCGGAGATGTACCCTTCCTTTTTGAGCACGCGCGAAAGATCGCTCTTCATGCGCGAGTACGGCACGTTAAGTTCCGGCTTCTGCGCCCGACTGGCATTGCGCAGGCGGGTCAGAAAGTCGGCGATGGGATCGGTCAGAGCGCTCA
>CAXUFU010000179.1:0-5560 GCA_964250275.1 uncultured Chthoniobacterales bacterium
TTTTTCTACTTTCCGCCCGTGGTGGTGGTGGTGGTGGTGGTCTTCTCCGTCTGGATGACCGGCGCCGCTGGAGCTACGACCGTGGCGGGTTGGACAGTGGTAGTTGAGACACTGGGCTGCAAGGCAGAGCGATGCACCACCACTTTGCTGACCACCGGCTGACCATTTTCCATGGTGTAATAGACGGTCGTAAACTCGCCGGACTTGATCGTCTCGCTGCTGACCGTATTGCCGGCAGCGTCCACGAACGTCGTATGTTTGGAAAAAGAGTAGGTCACAGGCGACCCGGAGGTCGATTGGAGCACCAATTGCGAGGAGCCAGGCGTTAACTGCTGGAAGGTGCCCGTGGTCGCGGTGGTTTGCGTGCTGGTGCTCGACGTCCCGTCAGCATTGGTGCTGGTGGTGACCGTTGTTTGCTGCGCGTGGATCAGGGTCAGCGGAGCCAGAGCGAGGGCGCTGATGGCGGCCAGGGCGAGGCGGGTGGAGGTGGGGCGAATATTCATGGGAGTAGGTTGGAATGGTTGTTCAACAAGCGGCGATGACCGTTTTCTTAGGGTGAAGTGGCCTCTCGTCCAGGATACAGACGAGGCAGCCGCGCCGCTATTCAACGGGTCAGTAGTAAAGCAAGCAGCGAGCCAGACAAACCACTCGGGTATCGCTTTGGTGCCGGCTTCAGGCTTGCTCAAACCTGTTGCAGCCGGCCAACGCTATCGGTCGGAGCGTCGCCCGAGCCGGCGGTCACCGGGGTATCGCCGGCCGGGCTTAGCTCTCCGTCCAACCGCTCGCGGATCCGGCCCGCCAGGCCCGCTACCAGCGGCGCTTTCGAGCGATCAAAGACGAAGACTTGCCTCGTCTCCTTGACCGGATGGTACAACGTCAGATCCTCGCTCAAAAAACGCGATTCATGCGTGGCCTTCCAACCGGCGAGCTCCAGCGTCTTTGCCAGCGAACGCCAACCGCGCCGGCCGACGAAATGCAGCCGGGCCGTTTCCCCCTCGAGCGCCACCAGGAAGCCGGAAAAACTTCCAGGCAAACCGCCCTTTGAAGAGCCCGTCAGACAACGCGCCGCCCAGGCCACCTCGGCGCCGGCCGGATTGACTCGCGCCAGCAAAATGTCCGCGTCTGCCTGCAGTTCGCGCGCCGGCACTGCCGCCGCGGAGTCGGTTGGGGGCGAGGAGATCTTTTTCCAGAGGAGCCAAATCTTGATGCGCGCGAAGCGGAAGATTTTCGGCGTCACGTACAGCAGCGTCAAAACGATGACGGAGAACACAATCAGCGCGAGATACGGGCTGTGCTTGTACGAGTACGCCATCAGCCCGAGGCCGCCGCCTACGCCCACATCCTCCGCGACGCTGACGGCGATATTTGAAAACGGTTCCGGCGACCCGTTGACCAGCAGCCGGGTGCCGGCTTTGGCGCCATGGGCTGTCAGGGTCACGGCGCCAGCCAGCAGGCCGATGACAACGTCAAAGATGGGATCCGGATGGCCGAGCGTCTCAATCGCGAGAAAAGCGCCGCCCAGCGGCCGGATGGCCGTATGCAGAGCGTCCCAGGCGGAATCCACCCATGGCACCTTATCCGCGAAGAACTCGATGAAGTACAAGGCGCCCGAGATGATCAGCACGACGGGATGCCCGAGGATGGCCAGATCCTGGTACTCGGGCGAGAGGACGATCCAGCCGTTGTAGATGGCGAGGCTGGTGGCAAAGACGGTTAAATACAGGTCGAGACCTGCCAGGGTGGCAAAGCCGAGCGCAATACCGAGCTTTTGCAGAACTTCCATGTCAATAACGAACGAAGACGTATTATGAGCCGCGCGGGAGGTTTGTCATGTCATTCTTGGGGAGATCGCACCGTCGTGTTAGGCAGGCTTTGCAGGAGCTTGGTGCGTTCGGGCGGCAGGCGTCCGGCCAGGCGGGCGATCGCCTGGGCGGGATCGGCGTCGGCGTTGTGGGGGCCGGTCAACCCGAGCAAACGGCTGAGTTCGGCCTCGAAATGGAGCAGCGCCCGGCGGGTGGGCTCAGCGTCATTTAAATAATCCAGCCCGCGCCGTAGCAAGTCGTAAACCTCCGGCACCGCGTGCTCGAGTTCGCTGCATAACTCCAGCAACTCGACAAAATAGGCCGCGAGCTGCGTGCGCGCGTACATCTGGCGCAAGCCGTCGCGCGGGTCGCGCACCGCGACCTCGCGCAAGGCGTGCAAGTCGCCCTTGGCACTGCGGGCGAAGGTGATCTCCGCCGCGAAAAACAGGTCAAGCTGTCCCGCGAACTGGCTGCGCGGGCGGCGGGCGCCGCGGGCCACGGTCTTGAGCTTGCCATGCTCTTCGGTCAGCCACGTGACGATCAGACTGCTCTCGGTGAGCTTGATCTTGCGCAACAGGATGGCGGCGGTGGTAACCAGATTTTGGACGCGTTTAGATAAACCAGCAGCCACCCGAAGTGGCATCCAAAACAAGGTAGGGGCGGGCTCTCCGAGCCTTCCGTGACTGTCTGGCAACCGTGCTGTGGAGCGGGTCGCGCCAAGCAAGCTCTACGCTGCCGGACAGAATGGGACGGGTCGGAGGAGAGCCCGCCCCTACCTTGGTAGAGACTGGCAGCTTCGCTGCCTCCAGAGCAGCCCCGCCACGACTACCGTGCACTTTGATGAACCCTAGACGCGTATCCGTGGTGAGATTCACGCGAAACGGGACACGCCGCGAGCACGAACGTGACGGACGAGAGGCCCGCCCTACCCGGGAAACAGACGTCGTCACCGCTGCCATGGCTTCGTCACTTCTTAATTCACCATGTGGATGGCGCGCCCATCCACCGCCAAGGCCGCTTCCTTGACCGCCTCGCTCAACGTCGGATGCGCATGCACCGTCCGCGCCAGGTCTTCGGCGCTGCCGCCAAACTCCATCACCGTGACCGCTTCGGCGATCAGTTCGCTTGCCGCGGGAGACAAGATATGCGCGCCCACCAGCCGGTCCGTGCGCGCCTCGGCAATTAGTTTGACGAACCCTTCCGCAGTGTCGCTCGCCAGAGCCCGTCCGTTCGCCTTGAACGGGAACTTGCCGATGCGCACCGAGACTCCCTTTTCTTTCGCCTGTTCTTCGCTCCAGCCGACCGAAGCCAGTTCCGGGTGCGTGTAAATCACGCCGGGAATGACGTCGTAATTGACGTGACCCGCCTTGCCGGCGATGCGCTCGACGCAGGCGATGCCTTCTTCCTCCGCTTTGTGCGCCAGCATCGGGCCGCTGATGAGGTCGCCGATGGCGTAGATGCCCGGGATGTTGGTCTGGAAATGCTCGTTGACCTGCACGCGGCGGCGTTCATCGAGCGTCAGCCGCAAATCGTCCGAGACCGCATCGCCGAGGTACGCCTTGCGTCCGACCGCCACGAGCACCTTATCGGCTGCCAGGGTAAACGTCTGGCCGTCCTTGCCGGTCGCCTGCACGCTGGCCGTCTCTCCCTCGACCGTGACCGCTTCCACTTTGGCCTCGAGATGAAATTTGAGGCCGTCGGCTTCCAGCCCCTTTTGCAAGCCGCGCGCCAGTTCCAGGTCGAACCCGAAAGCGATCCGCGGCATGAACTCCACCACCGTCACGTCCGCCCCGAGCCGCGCCCAAACCGAGCCCAGCTCCAGCCCGATGGCCCCGCCGCCGATGACGACCATCCGCTCCGGCACGGCGGAAAAAGCCAGCGCTTCGGTGCTCGTCACGACCGTCGTACCGTCGACCGGCAGGTGCGGCAGATCGATCGGCACGCTGCCGGTCGCCAGCACGATGTGCGGCGCGCTTAATTCCTGCGCGGCGCCGCCGTCCACCCCGGTGACGGTCACCTTTCCCGGCGCCAGGATCCGGCCCAGGCCTTCGTAGCGGGTCACGCCGTTCTTCTTCATCAGGAACGCGACGCCGCCCGTTAATTGGGCCACCGTCTTGTCCTTGCGTTTGTGCATGGCTGGCAGGTCCAGCCGCACGTCGCCGAGGATGACGCCGTGCCCCGCGGCGTCGCGGCGCGCGAAGGAGTAATGGTGGCTGGAGTTGAGCAGCGCCTTGCTGGGGATGCACCCGATGTTCAAGCAGGTGCCGCCGAGCGTTTTGCTCTTCTCGACGATGGCTGTTCTCAGCCCGAGCTGCGCCGCGCGCAGGGCCGCCACGTAACCGCCCGGACCGCTGCCGATGATAATGACGTCAAATTCTGCTGTCATGGGATTTATCCCAAGGTAATCACGAACCGCCGAATCTCCAACTCCGGGGAGATCGCCAAGACAACAAGAAAAGCCGGCGACAGCCATGCCTGGATTGTAGGGCGAGCGCCTCGCCTGCCGGGAACGGCGCCAACCCCCCGGCAGGCGGAGCGCCCGCCCTACAAACGGAATGCGCTTTTAGCGCTCGTTCCCATCCCTACCCTGAAATAACGCTGGTGGGCGCAAGCCAGCCGGCAATCTCGCGGGCCCAGTACGTGATGATCATGTCGGCGCCGGCGCGCTTGAAGGACGTCATCAGCTCCAAGACCGCTGCGCGTTCGTCGATCCAGCCGTGAGCGGCGGCGGCTTTTACCATCGCGTACTCGCCGCTCACATTGTACACCGCCGTGGGTAACCCGAAGCGCTCCTTCACCCGCCAGAGGACGTCCAAATACGGCAACCCAGGTTTGACAATGATCATGTCGGCGCCTTCTTCCACGTCGAGCGCGGTCTCGCGCAGGGCCTCGCGCGCGTTGGCCGGATCCATCTGGTAAGTCCGGCGGTCGCCGAATTGCGGCGTGCCTTCCGCCGCCTCCCGGAACGGACCGTAGAACGCCGAACTGAACTTCGCCGCGTAACTGAAAATCGGCGTCTGCTCAAACCCAGCCGCGTCCAAGCTCGCGCGGATGGCGCGCACGCGGCCGTCCATCATGTCGCTCGGGGCAACGATGTCGGCGCCGGACCGCGCGTGGGAGACGGCGGTGCGGGCCAGCAACTCCACCGACTCGTCGTTGAGCACGTGGAAATGACCGCCAGCCTCGCGTGCGGTCACGCCGCAATGCCCGTGGCTGGTGTACTCGCACAGGCAAACGTCGGTGATCACCACCAGGTCCGGCACGTCCTTCTTTAAAGCGCGCACCGCCTGTTGGACGATGCCGTCTTCCTCGTATGCCCCGGTCCCGCACTCATCCTTGGCCGCTGGGATGCCAAAGAGCAGCACGGCTGGGACACCCGCTTGCCAAGCTTGCCGCGCCTCGGCCACGACCTCCGGCACCGTGAGCTGGAAAACACCCGGCATGCTGCCGACCACCTGCCGCGCCGTGACTTTCTCGCTGACGAAGAACGGCTGGATCAGGTCGGAGATGCGGACTTCCGTCTCCCGCACCATGGCGCGCAAAGCCGGCGTGGCGCGCAGCCGGCGCGGGCGTTGGACCAAGTTGGGCAGGTAATCCGATGATGATCGTTGCATGCTGCACGCAACGTTACGCCGCGTGCGCCAGCGTCCGCAACCTGGAGTCCTGCTGTGGCGGATGCAAAGCACACGTCAGATAATAACCGGCACGAAGCACGCCGTGATGGTTATTGTAGGGCGGGGGGGCGCGCCGGCCGGGGC
>CAXUFU010000179.1:5570-6037 GCA_964250275.1 uncultured Chthoniobacterales bacterium
ACAACTCACACAGCCTTCAGCGCCCTCCGCGCCAACTTGGACAATGTCGACCTCTCCCGCCGAGTTCCTGTTGATCGACATCGGCAATACGCAGGTCAAACTGCGCCGCGCGAACTCTATCATTCTGCAAGGGCGCTTCCGGCGCCTGCCCACCGCCGGCCTGCTGGGCAAGGGTGGAGCCGCGGCGTTGCGGCAGGCTTTGCGCGGGTGGCAATATGAACGGGTCGTCCTGGCTTCCGTCGTGCCAGCCGCCGCGCGGAAGGTGCGAGCCTGGCTTGACCGCCCAGTTTTGACCGTCACACCCCGCCTGGATATCGGCGTGGACTTGAGTGCTTATCCCGGCCGCCCCACGCTCGGGGCGGATCGGCTGGCCGACCTGGCGGCCGCCCGGAACTTGTATGGGCCGCGGCCGCTGATCGTGGCCGACCTCGGCACGGCGGCGGTGTTCAACGCCATCGATGCCCGAG
>CAXUFU010000180.1:0-6019 GCA_964250275.1 uncultured Chthoniobacterales bacterium
CAGGAGAGCTGGCCGACCTGCTCCCGTTGGCGTAACAGGTTGCGCAGCTTTGCCACCGGGCTGATCGGGGGCGCGATGCGGCTGGAACTCAAGGCCGCGGGTTGGACCGGGGGACGGCTGGCGACGGGGGCGGGCATGGATGGCGGGAAGGAAGGGAAATGGACAAGGGCCACTAGAGAGGATCAGTATTCAACGTGCAAGCGGGCGCCCAGGATGTGGGCGGGGCCGCGGTCTTCATTGTAAGCTGGATTGTTCACGAACTGATAATCGAAGGCGAGGTTTGTCGTCACCGCGCCGCCCACCCGAGGAACGTCGTATTTGAGCAGCCGAAAGTCGTAATACAGCTCGATGATGTCCTCGGTGCCGTAGTGGGGCAGTTGGCCGTCGCCGACGGTCAAGCCGATCCCGCCCGCGGCCAGATAATCCCGGTGCGCCTGGCTGATGCCGTTGACCACGCCGGCGAGACCCACGGTGTCGTCGGGACGGCACCAGCGATCGCCCTTTAAACTCAGGCCCACGGACGCGCTCTGGTCGATGTCCGTGAAGGACCAGCTTTGCGTTTGCCCGTCGTTGATGCTCAAGCGAAAGAAAGCGCCCAGACCGGCCACGATTTCCTGTTCCCCGGTCAACGCTCCGCCGTATTTGAGCCGGTCCGCGCGCAGCCGGAGCGGATTGGCAGCCGGATCAGCGACGAGTTCCTGGTAGGTCGCCGAGTTGGTGCGATTGACGAAACCGAGCGTGCGCAATTTGCCCGGATGAGTGTGGATTTGGAAGCGAGTTTCCAGCTCGAGCACTTCGCCGAAACGCTGAAAAACGTTGTTGTCCAGCGCCAGGCCATTGGCGACCCTGGGCACCTGCAAGTGTTCGAAGCGCAGGGTGTAGTCCTTTTGGTTGTATTCCAAAGCCAGCCCGTAAGTGTACCCTTTGCTATCGGCCGGGTAATCCCAGGCGCCGCTTTCAAAGACGCTCCAGTTCAAAAACTGCGTGCGCTCATCGTGGTTGTACGTGTTGTCGTCTACGCTGTCGTTCGCGGCGAACTTGCCGAACTGGACGACAAAACGGGCCACATCCTCTTCCCCTTGAACCGCGTTCTGGGCGTTGGCGACGGGCTCCTTTTCGCCGCCCAAACCGAAGACCTGGGCAATATAGAGGCGCGAGATATCCTCCTTGCCTGGCAGGTCAGAGGCTTTCTGCGCCTCGCCGTTGGGAAAACCGGCGACGCCGAAAGTATGGCTCAAGCCGATGCCTTGCGCATACTCCGGGTTGACGACGATGCTGCCGCCCTGCCAGGGGCTGTAGGCGAGGAAAAGCGTATCCGAATTGGTCTCGCGCAGTTGGTTCGGCGAGAGGCTGGTCGACGCCTTGTACGGCGAACGGAACCCCGGGGTGCCTTGCAAAACAAACGTGTCTTGCAGGTGGATACTCCAGTTCGCCGGCGGCTGGTCGGCGGCAGCAGGCGCTGTAGCCGGGGCAGCGCCGTTCACCGCCGGCTTCGCCGGGTCCGCCGTCGGCCCCGGCTCGCTGTACGCCTCTGCAAACAGGTCGCGGTGCCGCCAATCCGCCGCCGGCGATGATGCGAACGGCGCGGGAGCCGGCGGCGCAGTTTGCGCAGAGGACGCCGCCGCCGGGAGCGCCGCCAGTACCGCGAGAAACGCGGCCGCCAGGTTCCAATCTTGACGGTGGGAATTGATCATGGCAGCAGCTCTCCTTGTCGTCATTGCACAAGGTGAAGTCAAGGCTTCATTCTGAAGGGCAGGCTTCAGACGGGCGCACCGCCGCCTGGAGCAATGCCGGCGCCCGGCGCTTTCCGCCTCACCGGCAGTGGACTATGCTGCTGCCGTGCGCAACCTTCCGCCGATTTTTCAGGCTGGCTCGCCTCTCGTCTGGCTGCTCGACTGGCTGGAAAGAAGCTCACGCGCTTTTCTGGTCGCGGTGACCTTCGCCTGCCTGCTGCTGATCGGCGCGGTGGATTACTTCACGGGCTACAACCTCTCCTTCCTGACGTTCTACCTGCTGCCGGTCTCGCTGGCGGCCTGGTTCCTCGGGCGGGTCTTCGCGGTGGGCATCGCCGTCTTGAGCGTGGCAATCTGGTTGAGCGGGGACATCGCCGCCGGCGCGGTGTTTTCCAGTGGGTTCATCCTGAGCTGGAATGCGGCCATCGCACTGGCCTTCTTCCTGGTCGTCATCTCGCTCTTGCACAGCCTGCGGGTGGCGCTGCGGGATCTCGAAGCGCGCGTGCGCCAGCGCACCGCCGCCCTGACCCTGCAAATGCGGGAACGCGAACGGCTGGAACGGGAGGTCCTGGAGATCAGCGAACGCGAACAGCGGCGGATCGGCCATGATTTGCACGACGGCCTGGGCCAGCATCTCACCGGCACCGCCTTGGCCGGCAAGGTGCTCGCCGACCGGCTGGCCGAACGCGCCGTGCCGGAAGCTACCGACGCCGAGCGCCTGGTGGGGCTGATCGAAGACGCCATCGAGCTGACGCGCGGCCTGGCCCGCGGCCTTTCCCCGGTCGCGCTCGAAAACGACGGCTTGATGATGGCTTGCCGGGAACTGGCCGAACAGACGTCCGACCGGTTCCAGCTCGATTGCCGCTTTACCTGCGATCCGCCCATGATCTTGGACGA
The DNA here is from genome assembly GCA_964250275.1 of uncultured Chthoniobacterales bacterium. Lineage (GTDB taxonomy): Bacteria > Verrucomicrobiota > Verrucomicrobiia > Chthoniobacterales > SZAS-18 > CAXUFU01. The sequence continues at coordinate 2,631 of CAXUFU010000180.1, forward strand.
TCCCGTGGCCGCGGCGCACCTTTACCGGATTGCCCAGGAAGCCACCAACAATGCGGTGCGCCACGGGCGGGCGCGGCGGATCGGCATTGCGCTCGCCCGGCAAAGGGGAGAAGTGCTGCTCAGTATCGAGGATGATGGTGTGGGCCTGAACGAGGAGGCCCGGCAGGGGCGCCAGCAAGGACTCGGCTTGCGCATCATGGCGCATCGCGCGAGCATGATTGGCGCCAGCTTCGACGTGCGCCCCGGCGCCTTTCGCGGCACGTTCGTCCTCTGTTCCCTGCCGCGGCCCGGCTGGCAGTCTGAAGCACAAACCTATGGCGAAAATGGCGTCCGCGGCGGCGGAGGATAATTCCGCGAAGAGCCGCATCTTTATTGTCGACGATCATCCGCTCGTCCGCGAATGGCTGACCACGCTCGTCAACGGCCAGCCGGATCTGACCGTCTGCGGCGAGGCGGAAGACGCGGCGCGCGCGCTTTCCGGCATGGGGCCGGCCCAGCCCCACATTGCCGTGGTCGATCTCTCGCTCAAAACGGGCTCCGGGTTGGAGCTGGTCAAGGACATCAAGCTCCACCATCCGGGGGTGAGTGTCATCGTGCTTTCCATGCACGACGAGGCGCTCTACGCCGAACGGGCCTTGCGCGCCGGAGCGCGCGGCTACGTGATGAAACGCGAGAGCACCAAGAAGGTTCTGGCCGCGATCCGTTGCGTGCTGGAGGGCGGGGTCTATGTCAGCGAAGGATTTGCCTCGCGCATCGCGGAAAAACTGGTGAGCGGCCCGGCCTTGCAGGCAGGTGCTGCCCCGTCGCCGGGTGAGTTGCTGAGCGACCGCGAACTGGAGGTCTTCAACCTGTTAGGCCAAGGCCGGGGCACCTCGCAGATCGCCGAATTGCTGGGCTTGAGCATTAAAACCGTGCAGGCGTACTGCGCCCGCATCAAGGACAAGCTGGGGCTGGCGAACGCCGTGGAATTGCTGCGCGCGGCCTTGCTTTTCGAGGAGAACAACAGCGTGCGGTAGGCGGTTCCTGGGCACGGCACGCGTGCTCAGCCCGCCTGTAGCGGCGGTCTGTGACCGCCGGGGTATGGGCCTCGTGGCAAGCTCCTGACGGTCATAGACCGCCGCTACAGGCGGAAAGATCGCGCGAACGCGATCTAATCTCGTTAGACGAAACTCCTCCGAGGAAATTGGGACGGTATAAACCTGGCTTTCTAGCCCGGGCGGCACGGCAAGCTGCCCCGGCGCGCCCGCGGCCATTCCCCGTTGACCGCGCCCGGATGCCAAGCGATAGGGACGCCGATTCCCTGCCCACCCTGCCTTTCGGCTTCGCATCATGTCGCTCTTTTTTGACACCCTGCTGGGCCGCCCGCTGTCTACCCGGGAAGAGGAAGGACAGAAGATCGGCGTCTGGGCGGGTGTGCCGGTCCTTGGGTTGGACGGGCTTTCGTCCTCCGCGTACGGGCCGGAAGCGGCCTTGGCCATCCTCCTGCCTTTGGGCAGTCTCGGGCTGGCCTATTTGGTGCCCATCACCGGGTTGATCCTGGCTTTGCTGGCCATCCTTTACTTTTCCTACCGGCAAACGATCACGGCCTATCCCAACGGGGGCGGCTCGTACATCGTGGCCCGGGAAAATCTGGGCCAGAACGCCGGGCTGTTGGCCGCCGCTGCCTTGATGGTCGACTACGTGCTCAACGTGGCCGTCGGCATTTCGGCGGGCGTGGCGGCGTTGACCTCAGCGGCGCCGGCGCTTCAATCGCACACATTGGCGCTCTGTCTCGGCGTCCTCGCCCTCATTACCGTTGTGAATCTGCGGGGCGTGAGCGAATCCGGGCTGGTCTTCGGCGTCCCGACGTACGTTTTTATTCTTAGCCTCGGCGGGGTGCTGCTCTGGGGAGTCATCAAGGCCGCAACCAGCGGCGGCCATCCGGCTGCTGTCATCGCCCCACCGGCCTTGCCTGCGACGGCGGGCACCGTGGGCCTGTGGATTTTGTTGCGCTCTTTCGCCAGCGGCTGCACGGCCATGACCGGGGTGGAAGCGGTCAGCAACGGCATCGGCGCTTTCGCGCAGCCCGCGGTGCGCCGCGCGCAAGCCACTCTCACCGCCATTATAGCCATCCTGGGATTGCTGTTGGCCGGCATTGCGGTCCTCTGCCGGGCCTACGGCGTCGGCGCGATGGATGAGGCGCAACCCGGTTATCAGAGCGTGCTCTCTCAGCTCGTGGCGGCTGTCGCGGGCCGCGGCGCTGTCTATTATGTGACGATGGGCAGCGTCCTTTTCGTGCTCTGCCTCTCCGCCAACACCAGTTTCGCCGGTTTCCCGCGGCTCTGCCAGATGGTGGCTCACGATGGATTCCTGCCGCACATTTTCGGCCAGCTCGGGCGGCGGCTGGTCTATTCCGCCGGCATCCTGATTTTAAGCGCGCTTTCCGGGGTGCTCCTGGTGATTTTCGGCGGGATCACCGACCGGCTGATCCCGCTGTTCGCGGTGGGCGCGTTCGCGGCGTTTACCCTCTCGCAGGCCGGCATGGTCCGGCACTGGCTCAGCCACCTCGGGGAAAAAAGAGCGCGTTTGTCGTTGGCCATCAATGGCGTGGGAGCGACGGCCACGGCGCTGGCGCTCGGGATCATCTTTGTCGCCAAGTTTGTCGAAGGCGCCTGGGTGACGCTGCTGTTGATTCCGGCCGCCCTGGTGCTTTTCCGGGCGGTCAAGCGGCACTACGACTCCGTGGCGCGGAAAATTGCCTGCGTCCGGCCGCTGGACCTGCGGGGTCTGCAGCCTCCACTGGTCGTCGTGCCGATCGAAGGTTGGAACCTGCTCACCGAAGGCGCGTTGCGTTTCGCCATGCGGATCTCGTCGGAGGTGCTGGCGGTCCACGTTGCGCTGGAGGAAGACGGCGAAGCGGTCAAGACCTTGCAAGCGGTTTGGCCGCAGGAGGTTGAGCAGCCGGCGCGGGAGGCTGGCTGGAATCCGCCAAGGTTGGAGGTGCTCGACTCGCCGTACCGCTACCTCTTTCGGCCGCTCTGGGATCGTCTGCAGGAGATCCTGGCCGGCCAGCCGCCGGACCGGCGGGTCGCGGTGATCATCCCGGAGTTGGTGCCGACTCACTGGTACGAACATTTGCTGCATAACCATCGCGCGGAAGGGCTCAAAGCCGCGTTGCTCTTCATGGGCGAGCAGCGGATCGTAGTCGTCAACGTGCCGTGGTACACGGACCGGAAGCCGGGCAACAATTGGCCCACTGTTCTGCAAACGGACGCACCGCCTCCGTCGCAGCAGCCTTAGTTTAGAGCCGAGTAAGAAAGTCTGCAGCCACTTGCCCTTGGCGGAGGCGGTCTCCGAGTTGTCGGGCGGGCGCTCCGCCGGCCAGGGATGGCGCTGGACCCGGCAGGCGA
>CAXUFU010000181.1:0-6017 GCA_964250275.1 uncultured Chthoniobacterales bacterium
AAAAAACCTGCCCCGTAAGTGCGGTGATCCCCCAGGGTCTTCCGACTGTCCCGGCGGTCTAAGCCGGGCGTCGGCTCCCGGCGGAGTACAGCCTCTCCCACGGTCATAGACCGCTGCTACAGCCTGAAGAGCGAGGCCATCAGCGGTTATCTGCTTCAAACTTCCGCCCGGTCCCGTGCAACCGATGCACCAGATAATCCCACCATCGGTTCATCGACATCTGCGCGCCGTACAACGGTTCGTAACCGGCAAACGCCGGCGCCTCCACCGCGGTGGGAACGGCGGCGAAAAGACCGTTGAGCGCTTCGCTCAGCGCGGCGGTGGTAGTATCCGCCGGCAGCGGCGCACCGATATGCACAAAAATGCTCGGGCGGGACTCGCGCAGCCATTCGTAGCGCAGGACCAGCGGCAGGATCTGCGCGGCCCCGCGCCGCGCCAGGAGCCGCGCTCCCCCTTTGACTTCGAGCGGAGTGTGTCCCGCCGGCAGCAGGCCGCCTTGCACGAACATCCACACCAGCGGCGGATGGCGCTCGTCCCGTTTTTCGCGGAGCAGGCGGATGGCGTAGCGCAACCCGGGCATGGCTCCCGCCGGAGCCGTGAGATCGAGGCCGAAGACCCCCATCCAGGTGAAGAACGGATAGCGCCGCAGGTTCTTTTCTTCCATGGCCAAATAGATGTCGTGCGGCAGCAACCGATGCGAGAGCACGTAAAGCACGAAGCCGTCCCACCAATTCGAGTGGTTGACGCAACCCACGACCGGGCCATTTGGAGCGAGATCCCGCAGGTGCTGCCGGCCCGCGACGTAGATATTGTGGAAGCGCCGCCGCAAGGTCCACGAGAGTGCGCGGCGCAGCACGAAGTTAAACAGCGCGTTTTTGCGGGCTGGCGTCATCTATCTAGCCTTACTTCCCGGCCGCCCGCGTGCGCCGGTAATCACGCCAGGCGTGTAATGCCAGCCGGCATTTGCGGGCAAACGACACCTTGGCCCGACGGTCGAGCACCTGGTAGTCCTGGCGCTCGACTTCCTCGAGAATCCCGGCGTAAACGTGACGCATCAGCCACACCGTGAGCTGGGAACCGTCGTCTGCCAACCGCGGAATGCCCGCTTCCGCTGCCAGATAGTAGGCCCGCGCCCGTGCGATCTGCATCTTGAGCAAGTCTCGCAGGCGCGTGTCGACACGGGACGCGCCCAAATCCGCCGCCGTGAGCTGGTAATCGGCCAATTCCGTGGCAGGCAGATAGACGCGGCCCAGCCGGTAATCCTCCCCCACATCGCGCACGATGTTCGTCAGTTGCATGGCCAGGCCGAGTTCGATGGCGCGCTCGAGCGCCCCTGCGTCCTGGACCTCGAAGATGCGCGCCATCATCAAGCCGACGACCGACGCCACCTGATAGCAATATTGGCGCAATTGCGGCCAGTCGGCGAGGAGGACCGGCCCGGTGTCACCGGACACGCCGGCGAGCAGCTCCAGGAAGGGTTCCTTTTCAATCCCGTAGCGTTTGACCGCCCAGGCAAACGCCCGGGCAAACGGCGGGTGCTCGGCCGCGCCCGCCACGAGGCGGTCAAACTCTTCGCCCGCAATCGCCAGCGCGGCCTGTGCTTTGGCGGGCGAGGTGGCACGGTCCACCAGGTCATCGGCGTAGCGGCAAAACGCGTAGACGGCAAACGCCGCGCGCTTCTTCTCTCGTGGCAAGGCAACCGAGGCGAAATAAAAGCTGCGCGCATGCCGCCGCGTTTGGGCGTGACAATAGGCATGGCTGGCGGCCAGCACCGGGTCAGCGGCGGTGAAGTCCTGATCCGTCATGGTGTGCTTCGCTTCAGCGCCAGTCAGCAGGTTGCGCCGCCGAATTTTCTGTTTGTAGGGCGGGCGCTCCGCCTGCCGGGCACAGCGCCAGAAACGGAGGCCGCTCCCGCAACATTTTCACGGGTAAACAAGATACTAAGCATTACGGCAAGGCGGCGCTGGCACCACCCGGTCGAGTAACTTGGCGCTGGACAAAACCCCCGGGACACCCGCCCCGGGGTGGGTCCCTGCCCCAACCAGGTACAACCCTTGGATATCTTCACTGACGTTATGCGGCCGGAACCAGGCGCTTTGCGTCAGGATCGGTTCGAATTGAAACGCGCTGCCGACATAGGCGTCAAGCTGGCTCTCGAAATCCAGCGGCGTCATGATGCGCTTGGTGACGATGTGCCGCCGCAAATCCGGGCAGAGATGCGGCTGTTCCAGCGAAGCGAGGATGGCGTCGGCGTAACGTTCCTTCACCTCTTCCCAGTCGATCTGGCCGAGCAAATTGGGAACCGGCGCAAGCACGTAAAAACATTCGCCTCCGGGAGGGGCCAGGCTCGGGTCGGTCCGGGTCGGAGTATGCAGGTAGAGGGAAAAATCTTGCGCCAGTTCCTTCTTCTGAAAAATATCCCGCAGCAATTCCTTGTAACGTTCCGTGAGAATGATCGTGTGGTGAGCCAGGTCTGGGTACGTGCGATCTGTCCCAAAGTAAATGACGAACAAACCCATCGAATAGCGTTGCCGGGCGAGCTTTTTATCCGTCCATCTGCGCCGCCAACGCGCCGGGATGAGCTTGCGGTAGGTATTCGCCACGTCGCCGTTCGTCACCACCACGTCAGCGGGTAAGGTGTGGCCGTTTTCCAGGCGCACTCCCTGCACGGTGGCCTTCTCGTCGACCACGATCTCGGTCACGCGGCTATTGAGCCGCATCTCCCCGCCCATCTCAGCAAAGAGCGCCAGCAAGCCATCGACCACGGCGCCGGTGCCGCCCATGGCGAAGTGAACTCCCCAGCGACGCTCCAGGTAATGGATCATCGAGTAAATGGAACTGGACTGGAATGGGTTCCCCCCGATCAGCAACGGATGAAAGCTGAACACCTGGCGCAAAGCCGGGTCTTTGATGTACTTGGACACTAACTGATAAACCGACCGATGCGCTTGCAATCGCACCAGATCCGGCGCGATTTTGACCATGTCCCACACGTGGGTAAACGGTTGGTCCGCCAGATCGATGAAGGCGCGCTGAAAGATGGCCTTGGAGCGCGCGACGAACTGCAGATAGCCCGCGGCGTCGGCGGGGTTAAAGCGCCGGATTTCCGCCAGGATCTCCGCTTCGTCGCCGGTGTAATCGAAGGTCCGGCCATCATGGAAAACGATCCGGTAGAACGGATGGCAGGGCACGATCTTGACGTACTCCTCGGTGCGGCGGCCGCCGAGCGCGAAAAGCTCATCGAGCAGGAAGGGCGCGGTCAGAATCGTGGGCCCGGCATCGAAGATAAACCCATCCTGGCGGTAGACATACGCGCGGCCGCCGGGTTGATCCCGCATCTCGAGCAACGTGACCTGGTACCCGCGCGCCTGCAGGCGGATCGCCGCCGCGATCCCGCCAAAGCCGCTGCCGATCACCACCGCCGGCGGCTTTTCCGTGGCGGCGGCGGTGAACCCTGCAAGCGAGACCGGAGCGGACGTCAGCACCGGGCCGCCGCCTCCCGTACCAAATGAATCAAGCCAATCAACCCCGCTTGCGTGGCCGGCGGGAAATCGGCCTGGCGCGCCTCGGCCTCCGCTTGCGCCAGGAGACCCGCCATGCGCTCGGAGAGCTGCGCCACCGCGCCGCTTTTGGCGACGAGTTCACGCGCCTTGGACACCGTCGCCTCCGTGGCCGTCCCGGCACTGAAGCAGAGTTGGAGCAAACCCTGGTCCGCCTCGCTGAGCAGGTCAAAGGCGGTCCGGATCAAGAGCGTCTTCTTGCCTTCCAGGATGTCCGCCGGCACTTCGGCGTCCGACAGCTCAAAGCGCGCAAACTCCTGCAAATCGTTCTGGATCTGGAACGCCAGCCCGGCCGGCGTTGCGATCCGCCCGAGCGCCTCGATCTGGGCGGGGCTCGCGCCGGCGAGAATCGCCGCCATCGTGAGCGGACACTGGATCGTGTACCGCGTTGTCTTGAGCAGATACATCTGCTCGATTTCGGCCAGGCTGACCTTCGCGACATCGCGCGTGCCGTGCAAAATATCGGCGACTTCGCCGAAACCGGTCTCCATCAAGCAGCCCAGCAGTTGGGTCGATAAGCGCGTCCTCGTTTCCGCGGGCAGCCCCGTCTGCAAGAGCGACTTCTGCGCAAGCGCGAAAAGAATATCGCCCAGCACCAACGCCAGATTGCGCCCCGCGCGCTGATGATTGGTGAACGACGGCAGCCGGCTCTCGATCAAACGATGCAGCGCCGGCAACGCCCGCCGGGTCTCCGCGCGATCGATGATGTCATCGTGGACGAGGATAAAGCCATGCAGAAACTCGAGGCTTACCCCGACTCCCAGGAGATCCGCCTCGGCGACCGGCGCAACGGCGACCCGGCCGTTGGCGGCGAAAACCCGTTGCGCAAGCAGGAAGAGCAAGGCCCGCAGACGCTTGCCCGGCCGGGACACGAAATCCGCCAGATCATCGTAGAGGGTGGCGAAAAGCGGTTGGCGCAGATATTCCGTGCGTTCGGCGGCCATTTGCGCGGCAATGCTTTGGTCGATGCGGGCCCGCAAATCCGCGATCTCCGCTTCCGCAAAGAGCGTCCGCGACGGGGCCGCCGGCGCTGTCGGCGCCACGGGAGGCAAAAGGGACGGAGCGGAGAGAAGGTGGCCTGGCATGTGAGACGGTACGAGGGAGACGGTTTTTCGGATGCTCGCCCGCCGGTTTGCGCTACGGTTTAGGAGGTTGGCGCCTGGCCAAACCCCGATCATGTCATTCGCAAGCACCTGGAAACAAGGCGATATTGCAGCGGTCCCGGCGCTCCGTGCCCTGGCGCGGCTGCTGGAACCGTGCCTGGACGCGGCGCTCGAAGCGCTCGCGGCCCGTGCCCAGGCGGAGACGGTGCGGCAATTCGGACGCACCATGCGGCTGTTTGCGCCGCTTTATCTCAGCAACGAGTGCATCAACAACTGCCAATACTGCGGTTTTTCCCGGGATAATCCCATCCTCCGCGTCACGCTCCCGGTGGATCAAGTCGTGGCGGAGGCGCGCCATCTCGCCGCAGCGGGCTTTCGCAATATCCTCCTCGTCGCGGGCGAACATCCGAAGTTCGTCTCCAACGGGTATCTGGCAGATTGTATCCGCGCGTTGCGCGACCAGGCGGGCGTGCCGGGCGTTTCGTTGGAAGTCGGCCCGATGGAAACGGACGAGTACCGGCCGCTAGTCGCCGCCGGCGCGGAAGGGCTCGTGGTTTATCAGGAGACGTATCACCGGCCCACCTATGAGGAACTGCATACGGCGGGCCCCAAGCGCGATTTCGACTGGCGGCTGGATTGCCCGGAACGCGCGTACGCGGCAGGATTTCGCCGGTTGGGAGTCGGGGCGTTGTTCGGCCTGCACGATTGGCGGGCGGAAGCGCTGGCCCTGGCGGCGCATGTCGATCACCTGCTCAAACATTGCTGGAAGGCGCACGTGACGGTGAGCCTGCCGCGTTTGCGCCCGGCGGCGGGCGGGTTTGCGCCGCGCTCGTTGCTTGCGGATCGGGAACTCGTGCAACTGCTCTGCGCTTTCCGGGTGACGTTCCCGCAAGTGGGTCTGGTGCTAAGCACGCGGGAAGCCGCCGCCCTGCGCGACGCCTTGATCCCATTGGGCGTGACCATGATCAGCGCCGGCAGCCACACCGAGCCGGGCGGCTACACCCGGGTCGGACGGGACGATTTGCATCGCACCGTGCGCGGTCGCCGGGTCGAGACCTCTGTGGCCGATCTGCCGCCGGACGCTTTTGCGGAAGGTCAGTTCGACATTGCCGACACCCGCAGCCCGGGCGAGATGGCGGCGGTCTTGCGCCGGCAGCACGGGCTCGAACCGGTCTGGAAGGATTGGGACGAAGCGCTGGCGGGTGCTTAGCTTGGAAACGTCGTCATGGATGATGCGGGCACGATCAGCATCTCTCTGAACGGCGAGCCGCGCCGGGTGGCGGGTGGGCTGTCCGTCACGGAGATGCTGGAGTATTTCGGGTTGCCGTTAGCAGCCTCGCTGGTGGAACACAAC
>CAXUFU010000182.1:0-5998 GCA_964250275.1 uncultured Chthoniobacterales bacterium
CCCCATAGAGTATGGGACGGGCGCGGAGGTGAGCCCGCCACTACCTCTCATGTTGAGGGGCGGGAAAAAAGGGAGGGTAAAAGCGGCGCTTCGTGTTATTCGTTAACGGTTCAACACGGAATCGGTTGCTGTTACCCAACCTGCCCATGTCAGAGCCGCAACATGATCCGGCACAGGATCCCAAAGAGAGTCCGGACGACGAGATCTCGCCTCTGTCACCGGACCATTCCGAAGTAGGTGTCAACGGGGACATGGAGGCGGTCCTGCCCATCCGGGCGGAAGAACTTCTGCCGGTGGTCGGGTTGGGCGGGTCGGCCGGGAGCATCGGGCCGTTGCGCGAGTTTTTCTCCCGCATGCCCGCGGACTGTGGCATGGCGTTTGTCGTGGTGCTGCACCTTTCGCCGGAGCACGAAAGTATCCTCGCGTCCGTCCTGGGGAATGTCACGACCATGCCGGTGGAACAGGTCACCGCGGAAATCAAACTCAAGCCGAATTGCGTCTACGTCATTCCGCCGGGCAAGCAGATGTCGTTTGAGGATGGCAGCCTGCGCGTGGTCGATCTCCACCCGGATCGCGGCCGGCGTTTCGTGGTCGATTTGATGCTGCGCACCTTGGCGGACACGCACGGGCCGCGCGCCATGGCGATCATCCTTTCGGGCGCGGACGGCGATGGCGCGATCGGCATCAAGCGCGTCAACGAGCGTGGCGGGCTGACGATCGTGCAGGATCCGAACGAAGCGGACCATGAGGGCATGCCGCGTTCGGCCATCGCCACAAAGATGATCGACTGGGTGCTGCCGGTGGCGGAGATGCCGGCTCGCCTGCTGGAATACCGGCGCAACGAAGAGCGCCTGCGCCTGCCGGTGGAGGAGCCGCCCCTGCCGGAGGAGGAGCGCTCGCGCGAAAGCGACGAAACCGCCTTGCGCGAAACCCTCAGCTTTCTGCGAATGCGCACCGGCCGGGATTTTTCCTCCTACAAGCGCGGCACGATCCTGCGCCGGATCGGGCGCCGCATGCAGGTCAGCAGCCTGGAGAACCTGGGAGATTACCTGGCCTTCCTGCGGACGCATCCCGGGGAAGCGGCAGCATTGCTGCAGGATATTCTGATCAGCGTCACCAATTTTTTTCGCGACCGCGAAGCCTTCGAGGAACTCAAGGCGGAGCTGCCCCGGTTATTTAAAAACAAGACGCCGGAGGATCAGGTCCGGGTGTGGGTGGCAGGCTGTGCCACGGGCGAGGAGGCGTATTCGTTGGCCATGCTGCTCTGCGAGTTTGCGGCGGAGTTGGACAATCCGCCCATCCTGCAGGTTTTTGCCACGGACATCGACGAAAATGCCATCCGCAGCGCGCGCGAGGGCTTTTACCCGACGGCGATCACGGCCGATGTCTCGCCGGACCGCTTGCGCCGGTTTTTTACGGCGGAACCGGGCGGCTTTCGGGTCAAGCGCGCGGTTCGCGAGACGGTCTTGTTTGCTCCGCACGATCTGCTGCGGGACTCCCCGTTCTCGCGTTTGGACCTGGTGACGTGCCGCAATCTGCTGATCTACCTGCGGCGCGAAGCGCAGACGCGCGCTTTCGACATCTTTCATTTTGCCCTGCGCACCGAGGGCATGCTGTTCCTGGGCGGCTCGGAATCGGCGGAGAACGTGGCCCCGCAGTTTTTGCCCCTGAACAAGAAGCACCGCCTGTATGCCCGCCGTGCCTCGGCCCGGCAGCCGCCTCCCTTGTTCACGAGGCCATCCTCACTGGCGCTGGCGCACCAGCCGCAGGTTGCCTCCCTGGCTACCGCGCGTGCGGCCGCCGCCCTGCAGCCCCCGGCGTCACCGCACGAAGACGGGCGCATCGTGTCGTTTGCTGAATTGCATTTTGGCCTGTTGGAGCGATTCGCGCCACCGTCGGTCATCATCGACGCGGAACATCGGATCGTCCATCTGTCCAGGCACGCCGGCCGATACGTCCACTTTTCCGGCGGCGAGCCAACGGTGGACCTGCTCCGGGCCGTTCACCCCATGCTGCGCCTGGAGCTGCGCGCCGCGCTGTATCGCGTCAAGCAAACCGGCCACGAAGTTGAGGTGAGCGGCGTGCCGGTGGAGATGGACGGCGCCAGCCGTCTGGTTGATCTGCGGGTGTATCCGGCGGCGCCGGATTTCCAGCTCGTGATCTTCGGCGAGCGCGAAGCGGAGTCGCCGGCGGAGGTGTTCCCGGCGAGGGCGGCCTCGGACTCGGTCACCCCTGGGCTGGAGAAGGAACTCGACACGCTCCAGGCGCAGCAGCGGGACATCGTGGAGCAGTACGAGGGGTCGCTCGAGGAACTTAAAGCCTCCAACGAAGAGCTCCAGGCGATGAACGAGGAGTTGCGTTCGGCGACCGAGGAACTCGAGACAGGCCGCGAAGAACTCCAGTCGATCAACGAAGAGCTGATCACCGTCAACCACGAGCTCAAGAGCAAGGTGGAGGAAGTCGATCGCACCAACAGCGATTTGCAGAATCTGATGGCTTCCACGCGCATCGCCACCGTGTTTCTCGATCGCCAACTGCGCATCAAGCGCTTTACGCCGTCTGCGGTGCCGCTCTTCAGCTTGATCCTGACGGATATCGGTCGGCCTCTCTCCGATCTCACCCACCAATTGCGCTATGCGGGGATCACCGCCGATGCCCAGGAGGTCCTCGATCGCCTCGTGCCGGTCGAGCGGGAGGTCTCCACGATCGACGACCGCTGGTTCATCGTGCAGAAGATGCCCTACCGCACGATCGAGGACCACACCGCCGGACTGGTGCTCACCTTCGTCGACATCACCACCCGCAAACAGACGGAGGAATCCTTGCGCCGGGCCAGCGTGGAACTCGATCGCGAGGTGCGGAAGTTCGATGCCGTCGTTTCCTCGGTGCCGGATTTTATTTTCACCTTCGATCTGCACGGCCGCTTCACTTACCTGAACAAGCCGCTGCTGGGACTCTGGCAAACCAAACTCGAAGAGGCGCTCGGCAAGACGTTTCAGGAGCTCGACCACCTTTCGTCCGATGCGGCCAGGATCGAGGGCCAGATCCGGCACGTGATCGACACGGGCGAACGGGTGCGCGATGAGATGAGTCTCGCCGGCGATGGCGTTTACGATTACATCCTCGTCCCCATCCTGGGCGCGAACGGCGCGGTTGAGGCAGTCGCCGGCGCCACCCGCGACATCACGGCGCGCAAGCAGGCCGAAGAAGAGCTGCGCACGGTCAAAGACGAACTGGCCTCCGAGCTCGGGGTCATGACGCGGTTGCACGAGCTGGGCACGCGCCTGCTCTCCAGCAGCGAGATGCGACCGCTGCTTGAGGAAATTCTCGACGCCGCCATAGAACTGCAAAACGCGGATTTCGGCAGCATCCAGCTTTGTGACCGGACGACCGACCGGCTGACCGTTGTTGCCCAGCGCGGTTTCAGCCAGGACATGGTGAACTATTTTGATGGACTGCAAGATCCGGAGGCCGTCTGCGGCGGTGCGCTGCGCCGGGAGCGCATCATCATCGAGGACGTGGAAACCGATCCGGCGTACGAGAAACAACGTGAGATGGCGGTTGCGACGGGCGGCTATCGCGCGGTGCAATCGACGCCGCTTTTTGACCGCGCGGGCGCTTTTGTCGGCACGCTTTCGACCTACTTTCGCCAGCCGCGCCGCCTGGGCGGGCGCGAGTTGCGGCTGACCGATCTCTACGCGCGGCAGGCGGCGGAAATCATCGGGTTTAAGCTGTCCGAGGCGAAGGTGCGCTCGAGCGAGGAGCGGTACCGGCTCATTTTTGATAGCGCCCGGGATTTCGCCATTTTGACGACGGACCTCAACGGGATCATCACGAGCTGGAATCCGGGCGCCAAGGAGTGTTTCGGGTTTGAGGCCGCCGAAGCGGTGGGCCAGCCGTTCGCCATGCTGTTTACGGCCGAGGACCGCGTGTCCGGGCAACCGGAGTCCGAACTGGCGCTGACCGAACGGGAAGGGGCCGCGGAGTGCGACCGCTGGCATATCCGGCGCGATGGCACGCAGTTTTGGGGCAGCGGAGTGCTCATGGCGATGACCGAGAACGGCATTCCCACCGGCTTTTTGAAGATCATGCGCGACACCACCGCGGAGCGCCAGGCCATGGAGGACCGGCAGTTGGTCGAGGCGGAGCGCGCCCGGCTGCTGGTGGCCGAGCAATACGCGCGCCGGGAGGCCGAGGCAGCCAACGAAGCCAAGGACCGCTTCCTGGCCATCCTGTCCCACGAGTTGCGGACGCCGCTCGCACCGATCCAGATGACTCTCTACACGCTCGGCCATGAGAAGCGGCTCTCCGCGCTCGGCCGGGAATCGCTGGAAATCATCCGGCGCAGCGTGGAGATGGAAGTGCGGCTCATCGACGATCTGCTCGATGTCAGCCGCATCGTGCACGGCAAGTTGGAACCCCGGCTGGCGCCGATGGATCTGCACGCTTGCGTGCTGCGGGCGGTGGAAGTTTGCCGGGATGAGATGATGAACACGGCCAATCTCCAGTTAGTCACGGAGTTGGAGGCTTCACCCTCGGAAATCATTGGCGATGCGGCGCGGCTCCAGCAGGTGTTCTGGAATCTGCTCAAAAACGCCGCGAAATTCTCGCCGCACGGCGGGGTCGTGACGGTCCGTTCCCGCAACACGCACCGGCCGGATGGCACCACCAACATCGTGGTGGAAGTGATCGATACCGGGATCGGCATCGATCCAGGGATGCTGCCGAGGTTGTTCCGCGCGTTTGAACAAGGCGGCCCGGATGTGGTGCGCCGTTACGGCGGGTTGGGTTTGGGGTTGGCGATCGCCCATGGCGTCGTCAAGATGCACGGGGGCAACATCACGGCGGCGAGCGAAGGCCGCGACAAAGGGGCGGTGATCAGCGTGGAACTCGCGACGACCGCGCCGATTTCCGAGCAGCAGTAGAACCGAGTGGAGGGGAGGGGTCGATTACGCGTCCATGGCCAAAACTGATCTCAGTGCAGGCAGCGTACCCGGAAAAGCCAGTCTGAAGGCGCTGCGCGTTCTGGTCGTAGAAGATCATGCGGATATGCGGACGGGATTGACCGTCCTCTTCAAGCTGCTGGGTTGCCAGGCGCAGTTTACCTACAATCTGGCCACCGCACGCGCGGCTGCGACCCAGGAGCATTTCGATGTCCTCTTGAGCGACATCAATTTGCCGGACGGTGATGGTTGGACCCTGATGCGCGAGTTGCGGGAAACGGGCCGCAAACCGCGGGTCGCGATTGCCATGAGCGGCTTCGGCGGGGATCGGGATATCTGCGAAAGCAAGGAAGCGGGTTTTGACCTGCACCTGGTCAAACCCTTCGCGCCGGAGGAACTGGCCAAGATTTTGCAGCGCGCGGCGGAAGACGTTTTGGCAAGCGAGCCCCGTGTTGCGCCGCCGCGGGTGAAGAAAAAGCTGGCGCATGTCAGGGCGGCTGGCGATTCGACGGCGATGTTTTACCCGATGATCTGATCGGTTTTCGGCTGCACCTCGTCAAGTAGGCAACCGGTAGCCGGCCAGCGTGTCCCTGATTTCGTCGGCCTGGGACAAATCCTGGTGGCGGGTCAGGACATTCGGCACCGCGACGACGTACAGGCCGGCGGCTTTGGCGGCCTCAATGCCCGGCTGGGAATCTTCGAAGGCCAGGCTGCCCGCCGCTGCCGCGCCGAGATCGGCCAGCGCGCCGAGGTAAACATCCGGGAAAGGTTTGTACCGGTGCACGGTCTCGCGCGTGCGCACGGTGGCAAAACATTCCCGCAACCCCAGGCGAGACAACCCGCCACTCACCCAGGCGGCGTCCGAATTGCTGGCGACACCCAGCCGGTAGCCGAGCCGCTCGCCTGCGGCGATCAGGTCGGCCACGCCCGGGAGCGCCGGCAGCGCGGCAGCGTAGGTCCTGGCCCGCGCCAGCCGTGGCGGCTCCAGCGCAGGCCAATCCAGCGCCCGGCCCAGGAGCTTTTCCAGGTGCGCACGCGGGTCGAAGCCGTTAACG
>CAXUFU010000183.1:0-5978 GCA_964250275.1 uncultured Chthoniobacterales bacterium
GGCCGGGGTGGCGGGGGGTGCCGCGCCGCCGCCGGGGGGGGGCGCCGCCCCCGCCCTACAACTCGGAGGCCGCCTCCGCAAAGGGCCAGTGGCTACAGGTTTCTTACTCCGCTCTAGATAGGCAGGTTTCGTTTTCGGATGCGCAACGAACTGGCGGTTAGCACGCAGAACGAACCGATCGCCTCCTCCCCCATGGACGGCTAACGTCCACGCCAATCGGCGCCCTTTAGCGTCGGCTGGAAGCCCGGCCATACGGATCTGGATCAACCCGGCATGGATAAGCCCCTGTCGAAACACCAGTTCGCCAAAATCCTTGTCCTCGGTCACCAGAAGCGCGTTGCGCGTGTTGGCGAACGCGAGCACCAAGTCATCCGGCACACCTGGGTCCATCTCTGCTACTGCAAAGACTTGGTGACCCCGCGCACGCAGCCGTGCCACGATCGAAGAGTCGATGTTCTCGTCCGCAAGCAGGATCACGCTGCTTGATCGACAAACGGATACAACACGTCGGCTCGCAAGGCTTGCGCACCGAACTGAATCGCGGCGAGCACCGCCTGCCGGGTTAGCCGCGGATGTTCAGCGACGATCGCGTCGATCGTTTCTCCGGCCCCGATTCGCTCGAGGACGTTTTCCACCGTGATGCGGGTGCCTGTGACAACCGGTTTGCCCATCATCACCCGCGGGTTGCATTCGATTTCAGCCATACGGCAAATCAGTAAACCATCGGTGAGATCGAACCGCAAGTGCGTGAGGTGAGCAAGCCCTTACACATCAGCGGACACATTAACCCGCGCGCAACTGGACAAGCACGACGCAAAATCTTACGTTAAAACTCCGATGCCCGCTGCCTCCGCCCCGTTCGTTCATCTCCATCTCCACACGCAGTATTCGCTCCTCGACGGCGCCATCCGCATCAAGGATCTCATCGAAAAAGCCGTCGGGCTCGGCATGCCGGCGGTCGCCATGACCGATCATGGCAACCTCTTTGGCGCCATCGAGTTCTATCAGGCCGCTAAGGCGGCGGGGATCAAGCCGATCATCGGTTGCGAGATGTACGTCGCGCCCGGCTCGATGCGGGACAAAAAGGCGGCCTCGGCCAAGGACGCCTCCAACCATTTCACGCTGCTGGCCAAGAACGCGGCCGGTTACAAAAACCTGGTCAAACTCGTAACCGCCGGCTACCTCGACGGCTATTATTACAAGCCGCGCATCGACAAGGAACTCCTGGCCCAGCATGCCGAGGGCCTCATCGCGCTGAGCGGGTGTCTCAAGGGCGAGTTGAACGGCTATTTGCTCGCCGATCAGCCGGCGAAGGCCTGGGCGGCGGCGGCCACGTACCGGGACATTTTCGCGCCGGGCGATTTCTACATCGAGCTGCACGATCACGGCTTGAGCGCCCAGCGCAAATGCAACCCGGGGCTGATCGCCATCGCGCGCGAGTTGGGCCTGCCGCTGGTCGCGGCCAACGACGTCCACTTTCTGGAACGCGTGCACCATGAAGCGCATGACGTCATGATCTGCATCGGCACGGGCGCGATGGTGCACGACGAGAAACGGATGCGGTACACGCCCGAACTGTACTTCAAGACGCCGGAGGAAATGAGCGCGCTCTTTGCGGAGGTGCCGGAGGCGATTTCGAACACGCTGTTGGTGGCGGAGAAGTGCAACCTGGAACTCGAGTTCGGCGTCTCGAAGTATCCCGCCTACGCGCCGCCGGCCGGCAAGACGCGGGGCGAGTATTTGCGCGAGCTTTCCGAGGCGGGCCTGCGCCAGCGGTACGGCGAACGGGCCATGACCGATCCCGAGCTGCGCCAGCGGCTGGATTACGAGTTGAGCGTGCTCGAGAAGGCCGGCTTCGCCAGCTATTTCCTCATCGTCTGGGACTTCATCAACTACGCCCGGACGCAAGGCATCCCGGTGGGGCCCGGGCGCGGGTCGGCGGCGGGCTCGCTGGTGGCCTATGTCCTGGGCATCACGGACCTCGATCCGTTGCGGTTCGGGCTGATTTTCGAGCGGTTCCTGAACCCCGAACGCGTCAGCCCGCCGGATATCGACATCGACTTCTGCATGGCGCGGCGGGGCGAGGTCATCGATTACGTGCGCGGCAAATACGGGCAGCGGGCCGTCAGCCAGATCGTGACGTTCGGCAGCCTGAGCTCGAAGGCAGTGCGGCGGGACGTCAGCCGGGTGCTCGGCATGAGTTACAGCGATGGCGATCGCCTCTCGAAGATGATCCCGGTCGAAGGGGCCAAGCCGCTCGCGCTCGCCGCCGCCGCCGAGAAAAATCCGGACCTCAAAAAAGCGATCGAGACGGAGCCGGGCACGCGCCAAGTCTGGGATCACGCGCTCATCTTGGAGGGCCTCACGCGCGGCACCGGCGTGCACGCCGCGGGCGTGGTCATCGGCGACTGCGACCTGGACGAATACATCCCACTGGCGCGCGATAAAGACGAGCAGGTCATCACCCAGTACGCGGGCGGGCCGCTCAATGATCTCGGCCTGCTCAAGATGGATTTTTTGGGCCTCAAGACGCTGACCGTCATCGAGGATGCCATGACGCTCATCCACGCCAGCGCACCGGCTTTCGACCTGGAAGCCATCACGTTCGACGAAGCGAAGACCATCGGCCTGCTCACGCGCGGGGAGACGGTCGGCGTTTTCCAGCTCGAAAGCGGCGGCATGACGAGCGTCTGCAAGCAGTTCGACATCCAGAGCATCGACGATCTCATCGCTATCAGCGCGCTCTACCGACCCGGCCCGATGGAGATGATCCCGGATTACATCCGGCGCAAGAAAGGCGAGACCAAGATCAAGTACGAGCACCCGCTGCTCAAAGACGTTTGCGGGGATACGTACGGCATCATGATTTACCAGGAACAGGTGCAGCGCGCGGCCAACGTGCTGGCTGGCTACACCCTGGGCCAGGCCGACCTGCTGCGCCGGGCTATGGGCAAGAAGGACAAGGAAAAAATGGCCAAGGAACGCGACCGCTTCATCGCCGGTTGCGCGCGCGTCAACGGCATCCCTGAAGCCAAGGCGAACACCATCTTCGACCTGCTGGAGAAGTTTGCGGGCTACGGCTTCAACAAGAGCCACAGTGCGGCCTATGGCCTCATTACTTATCGGACCGCTTACCTGAAGGCGAATTATCCGGTCGAGTTCATGTCGGCGCTCTTGAGCAACTCGATCAACGACACCGACAAGATCGCGACGCTCGTGGCGGAGTTGCAGCGGATGGGCATTCCCATTCACCCGCCGGACGTCAACAAGAGCCAGCTTAAATTCGTGCCCGAGAAAGTGGCGACCGCGCAATGCCACGGCGACGTCCCGCGGGCGGAAGCACCGGCCGCAGTGGGCATCCGCTTCGGCTTGGCGGCGATCAAGAACGTCGGGGAAGCGGCCATGGCGTCGGTAGTGGAAGAGCGGGAGAAAAACGGCGCGTTCAAGTCGCTGGAAGATTTCTGCGCGCGGCTGGATGGCCGGGCCGTGAACAAGAAAATCCTCGAGAGCTTGATCCGCTCCGGCGCGCTGGATTTTACCGGGCGGGATCGCGCGGAGATGTTCGCGCGCATCGACACCGTGCTGGCGAGCGCGGTCAGTTCCCATCGCGACCGGGCGCAAGGGCAGGCGTCGATGTTCGACGATTTTCTCACGCCGTCGGTGGCGCGCGCGGACGCCGCTTCGAGTCTGACGGCTTCGTGGGAACCGTGGTCGAACGCCGAGAAGTTGGCGCACGAGAAAGAGCTGCTGGGTTTTTACGTGACGGGCCATCCGCTCAACCCGTATCGCAGCGTGCTGACCGGCGGGAAGTACACGGCGGTGGCGGAACTGGGCGCGTTGGAAGATCGGGAAAACTTCTCCGCCGCGGGGGCGCTGCTCGAAGTGGCGAAAAAGTTCACCCGCAACGGCGGCAAGCCTTTCGCGGTGATCGTGCTGGAAGATTTGAGCGGCACCATGGAAGCCATGGTTTGGAACGACGTTTACACCAAATGCGCGGCGCTGTTGGAGCCGGGCAAAATCGTGGCGGTCAACGCGCGCGTCGACAAGCGGGGCGAGGAAGTGCGGGTGGTCGTCAACGAGGTCAAGGCCTTGCGACTGCCGAAGGCTGCGACTGGCGGGGGGCCGCTCCGGCTGCATTTGGAGTGGGGGACCCTGGCCTCGCAGGACCTGGAAGAGTTGCGCGATATCTTGGGCGGTCGCCGGGCGAGCAACCGGTTGAACTGGAGTTTTCCCATGCTGACGGCCGGCGGATGGTCATCGAAGCCGGCCCCTCGCACCGGGTGCGGCTGACGCCAGAACTGGAAGCGCAGTTGGGGCCGCGGTTTCGGCTGTAGCGTCGTTTGTGCCACTGGCGGGTTGTGGCAGGCCGCCTTCGCTAATCATTCTCTCCACGGTCCAGAAGTCGCTTGAGACTTGGGAGCGGGTAGTCCTTTTCCGCTTGCGCTTCTTCTCTGAACCAGCCTAAAACCAAGGTATGCCCTCCCAAATTCCTTCGTCTTTGTCCCTGCTGCCGGTCAAGTCTGGCCGCGTGCTGGCCGTCGCCTTGTCTCTCGTTGGCTTCGGTTCCAGTCTCACGCCTGCCCTGGTGCGCGCGCAAACGCCGGGCGCGGTCATTCCTAGCTTCAATGTCAAGGCGGGTGCGGCGCTCGATTCCGGCGACGTTGCCCAGGTCGACACCATCGTGGAGCAAACGGACAAAAAAATTCTGGTGGGCGGACATTTCGATCGGTTTGCCGGTGTTGCGCTTGCCAACATCGCGAGGCTGAATGCGGATGGCAGCCTGGACGCCAGTTTTGATCCTGGGACCGGTGCGGGCGCGTTGCAAACCGCCACGCAGACGACCGCTTACGTGACCAGCGTGGTGTTGCAAGCAAACCAGCGGATCCTCGTCGCTGGCACGTTCGCCACGTTCAATGGCGTGAACGTCCCCGGGTTGGTCCGCCTCATGCCCGATGGTGCGCTAGATCACAGCTTCACTCCCGGCATTCCGGGCGATGCTGCTCCGACCGCTCTTGCCGTGCAGACCGACGGGAAGATTCTCGTCGGATACGCGGAAGGGGGCTACCCATCTTACATTAGCCGGCTGAACGCGGATGGCACTTTGGACCAAAGCTTTCCGGAGTCCGTGCCACTTAATAACCAAGTCAACGCACTGGCTGTCACCGGTGATGGTAAGATTCTCGTCGGCGGATTTTTCACTCAAATCCACGGCGTTAGCCATAATTTCCTGGCCCGCCTCAACGCCAACGGCACGTTAGATGCAACCTTCAAAGCGAAGCTCATCTCCGACGATACCTCTACTTACGGCTCGGTCTATGTGATGCTGCAGCAACCAGACGGCAATATCATCGTGGGCGGCCACTTTACGACGGTCAGCGGCGCGGCTCAGTCGAACATTGCGCGACTCACCGTCAACGGCAAACTGGATGCCACTTTCGATCCGGGAGCTGGGCTGGGTGGTTATCAGGACACCACTTTCGCCTACTCCGGAGCTTTGCAAACCAACGGCCAGGTGGTCATTGGCGGCCGCTTCTTGACGGCAGACGGCGTCGGGCGCAAGGACCTGGCGCGCTTTGATGCCGATGGCGCCTTCGACAAGACGTTTGGGACCAAAGCGGGCGCCAACTATTCGGTGGATGCCGTGCTGCTCCAGACGGGCGGCGACCTGCTTATCGGCGGCTATTTCACGACCTACGAGGGAAAAACAGAGCACAGCGTGGCGCGCATTTACTGAGCCTGCGGGGCTTCTCCGGACGCAGGCAGCGAAGCTGCATTCGTAAAAAAGGTAGGGATGGGTCTCCGACCCGGTCCCTTGCTGTCCGGGCAGCGCGCCCGGCGCTTGGCAGGCCAACCACACAGGCACGCTGGCAGACAGACAGTCAGGGACGGCTCGGAGAGCCCGTCCCTACCTTGGTTGGAACAACTGCGGGAAAGTTGTGCTGACGCCGTAGGTTCCAAGAAAAACGTAGGGATGGGTC
>CAXUFU010000184.1:0-5953 GCA_964250275.1 uncultured Chthoniobacterales bacterium
GAGGGACCCGCCGCGGCAGGCGCTTCCGCGGTGGCCGGGAGCGACGCGGCGCGCAGCGCGCGACTGCCGGCAGACTCGGGCAAGACCTATGTCGTCGGCAAAGGTGAAACGCCGATCAGCATCGCGCACAAACTACGGGTGAGCTACGACGCCTTGGTCAAGTTAAACGGGATCGACGATCCCAAGAAGCTCAGGCCCGGCCAAAAGCTCAAAGTGCCGGTGTCGACGCCGAAATCTTTGGTCAAACATCAAGCGTAGTTTCTTCCCTTGTTTGGCCCGCACTTTAAGCAATGCACGTTTTTTCGGCTGTAGCGGCGGTCTGTGACCGTCGAGAACCTGCCAGCCAGGTAAGGCTCTGCCGACGGTCATAGACCAACGCTACAGCCGGAAAAAGTCGTGACACGATCTAACATCGGGAAGAACTGGTAAGTTAGTCAGCCATCACCATGAGTAAGAATAGCGCCCGCATCCTGGTCCTGAGCGTGGCCGCCTTGATCAGCATTGGCATGGTCATGCTCTTTAGCGCGAGCGCTTACGCCCGGGATAGCCATGGCGACGTTTACTTCTTTCTCAAACGGCAAAGCGTTTGGCTCGCCATCGGGATCGTGGCTTGCGTGCTGGCGACGGTCATCGACTACCATTACTGGTCGCGGGCGTGGGGGCCATTGTTCCTGATCGCGGCGGCGTTGCTGGCCTTGTGTTTCGTGCCGCACATCGGGCTGCGGTTAAATGGCTCGTCGCGCTGGGTGCGGCTGGGGCCGTTGGTCTTCCAGCCGAGCGAGATCGGCAAGCTGGCGGCGATCGTCGCGCTGGCGTGGTGGTTCACGAAGTTCGAAGCGCGCAGCGGACAATTTCTGCATGGGTTTGTTTTGCCGATGATGCTCATTGGCGTGCTCATGCTTTTGATCGTGCGCGAGGAAGACCTGGGCACGACGCTCTTAATCGGGGCGACGATGGTCGCGGTGATGTTCGTGGCGGGGAGCAATCCCATCTACATGACGTTGCTGGCCATCGCCGGGTTCGGCGGGATTTTGTTCCTGGCCACGCACATGACCGAACGCATGGCGCGGCTGGACGCGTTTTTCGATCTGGAACGGACCAAGGAAGGCGCGGGCTTGCAGCAATGGGAGGCGCTCAAGGCGTTGGGGTCGGGCGGCCTGTTCGGGCTCGGGTTAGGAGAGAGCCGGGAGAAATTCCAGTACCTGCCGTACGCGCATACGGACTTCATTTTCCCCATCATCGGCGAGGAACTCGGGCTGCGCGCGACGCTGCTGATCGTGCTCTCGTTTTTGCTCGTGACGTTAAGCGGCACGCTGATCGCGCTGCAAGCGCGGGACCGTTTCGGGATGTTGCTGGGGTTCGGTCTGGTGGCGAATATTGCGTTGCAGGCGTCGGTCAATATCGGGATGACGACGGCGCTTTTGCCGAACAAGGGCATGCCGCTGCCGTTTATCAGCGCGGGTGGCTCGAATTTGTGTCTGTGTTTGTTGTTCGTGGGGGTGCTCTTGAATATCTACCGGCAGGGCATCCCGCCGGAGGCCGGTGCGGTGACCAACGCGGCGCGCCTCCAGGCGCGCGCGACGCCGCGGCTTTAACGTGAGGTAGCGATGGCTCTCCTAGCCGGTTGCTGACTGTCTGGGGATCTACAGCGGGAATGGCGCGACCCAACGGGGGGGACGTCTGCCCGACAGCAAGGGACCGGGTCGGAGACCCATCTCTACCTTTTACGAGGCTGCGGCGCAGCTTGCAAACGGCCAAACTGCCAGCGAAACTCCGCCAGCAAATCGGCCGCATTTTCCCCTTTTAGAAGTTCCTCCCCCCTCGCCAGCTCATGAACGCGGTCATCGCATGCGGAGGAACTGGTGGACATCTTTTCCCGGGGTTGGCCGTGGCGGAAGTCCTCCACCAGCGCGGCCACCAGGCCATGGTCCTGATCTCGGAAAAGGAAATCGATACCCTGGCGGTGCGCGATCATCTCGGGCAGTTCCGCTTTGAACGTCTCCCAGCGATCGGCTTGCCGCGCCTGGTTTCTTTCGCCATGGCGGGCTTCATGCGCGGGTTCGCGATCAGTCTGCGGCGTTGCCGGCTTTACTATCGCGATTTCAAGCCGAACGCCGTCCTCGGCATGGGCGGCTTTACTTCCACGGCACCCATCCTCGCCGGCCGCCGTATGGGTCTGCCGACTTTCATCCACGAATCCAACGCCATCCCCGGCAAGGCCAACCGCCTCAATGCCCGGCTCGCCGGCCACATCCTGCTGGGTTTCGCGGCCTGCGCCAAATACTTCCCCGCCCGCGCGCGCACCGCGGTCACGGGCACGCCCATCCGGGCCAGCCTGAAGACGCGGCTGGATCGCGCCGCCGCCCGGGAGCTCTTCGGCCTGGACATCGCGGGAGAAAAGAAAACGCTGCTGGTGATGGGCGGCAGCCAGGGCGCGCATGGACTCAACCGGGCGGTCATCGAGGCGCTGCCCGCCTGGGGCAACGCCCTGCAGGTCATCCACCTGACCGGCCGCGACGATGAAGAGATGGTCCGGGCCGCCTACGCCAGAGCCGGCGTGCAGGCGTGGGTGGCCGCATTCCATCACCGCATGCAGGAAGCGTATTCGGCCGCGGATCTGGCGGTGGCGCGCTCCGGGGCGGCGAGCTTGAGTGAACTTGCGCACTTTGCGCTGCCCAGCATTCTGATCCCCTACCCGTTTGCGGCGGAAGATCACCAGACGCTCAACGCGCGCATTTACACCGAGGCCGGCGCTTCCCTGGCGTTGGCGGAAAAGGACGCGGGCGGCAACCATCTGGCAGGCCTGGTGCTCGATCTGTGCCAGCAGCCCGGCCGGCTGGCCGCCATGGCCGATGCCGCCCGCCTGCTCGCCCCGCCAGACGCAGCACTGCTGGTCGCCGAGACGATGGAAAAGCATTGCGCGCCATGAACCCGCTCCCTCCCCCGGAAAACCTCCGGCTCGTTGGCGGACCGCCGCGCCGGATCCATCTGATCGGCGTGGCCGGTTCCGGCATGAGCGGCCTGGCGGGCTTGCTGCTGGCGCTCGGCCACCGGGTGAGCGGCTCGGACAAAGTCGATAGCGCCGAGGTGCGCCGGCTCCAGCGCGAAGGTCTGGAGTTCCACTGCCCCCACGTGGCCAGCGCCGTGCACGAGGCGGATTGCGTCATCTATTCTTCGGCCGTCAAACGCGGCAACCCGGCTTTTGACGAAGCGGTGCGGCTGGGCAAACCGCTGCTGCGAAGGGCGGAGGCGCTGGCCTCGCTGATGGCGGCCCGGCGCGGCATTCTCATCGCCGGCATGCACGGCAAGACGACGACCAGCGCCATGGCGGCCCACGTCCTGCGGGTGGGCGGGTTGCGCCCGTGCCATTACGTGGGCGCGGAGATCCCCATCCTGGGGACCAACGCGCATTGGGATCCGGGCTGCGAATACTTCGTCGCGGAAGGCGACGAGAGCGACGGGACAATCGCGCTGTTCGAGCCGGAGCACGCCATCATCCTGAACGTCGAAGAAGAACACCTGGATTTTTACGCCGACCTGGCCGCGATTGAGGCGGTTTTCCGCCGGCTCCTGGACCAGACCCGGGGGAGTATTTACTATTGCATTGACGACGTGAATGCCGGCCGCCTCTGCGCGGGCCGGCCAGGAGCGATTTCGTTCGGTGCGAGTTGCCGGGCGGATTATCGGTTCGCCACGCCGGAGCTGCGCGATTTTCAGTCGCGTTTCGAGGTTTACCGGCGCGGCGAGTTGCTGGGCAGCGCGACCTTGAACGTTCCGGGCCGGCACAACATCAGCAACGCCACCGCGGTCATTGCGCTGGCGACCGAACTGGGCGTCGATTTCCCGACCGTGGCCGGCGCGCTGGAAACCTTCCGCGGCGCGCGCCGGCGTTTCGAGTTCAAGCACCACGGACCGAAGTACGCGCTGGTGGACGATTACGGGCATCACCCGAGCGAAATCCGCGCGACGCTGGAAACAGCCCGTGCGGGACACCAGGGGCGGATCGTGGCCATGTT
Organism: uncultured Chthoniobacterales bacterium; assembly: GCA_964250275.1. Taxonomy (GTDB): domain Bacteria; phylum Verrucomicrobiota; class Verrucomicrobiia; order Chthoniobacterales; family SZAS-18; genus CAXUFU01. Next base: position 4,017 of record CAXUFU010000184.1, read on the forward strand.
CCAGCCGCACCGATACACGCGCACGCAGGCCTTGCAGGCCCAGTTCGGCGAAGCGTTCCGCGCGGCGGACGTGGTGGTGGTGACCAATGTGTACGCCGCCAGTGAGCCGGCCATTCCCGGCGTGACGGGGCAAACCATCGTCGACGCGATGGGGCGGGCGGGCCATCCGCGCGCCCTCTATGAACCGGACTTGCGCCAGGTAGCACGGCGCGTGGGAGCGCTGTTGGAGCCCGGCGATTTCATCTTGAGCCTGGGTGCCGGCAATATTCACGAAGCGGGCGCGAAACTCGGCAACGACCTGGTGGTGCTGGAAGCTCTGACCGAACTGCTGGGCACTGACGGCACCGCCGGCCTTTACGAGCCGCTCTCGAAGCACACTACCCTGCGGGTCGGCGGACCGGCCCGGTTTTGGGCGGAACCCGCCACCGAAGCCGCTTTCGTGCGGCTGGTGCGGTATGCGCACGCGCACGATCTGCCGGTCTTTGTCATGGGCCGCGGCTCCAATTTGCTGGTGCGCGACGCCGGCATCGCTGGGCTGGTCATTCACCCCAACGGCGGCGACTTTGCCCGCGTGGAGGTCGATCACACGGCGTGTGAGATCACCGCGGGCGTGGCGGTGGGTCTCAAGCGCCTGAGCGGGACGGCCTTGCGGGAAAACATCGGGGGCTTTGAATGGATGGAAGGCATTCCCGGCGCGGTCGGCGGCGGGTTGCGCATGAACGCGGGTGCAATGGGGCTGGATACCTTTGGGCAAGTGGTCCGGGTGCGGTTGGTGGATGGCGCGGGCGACGTGCGCGAGGTTGCACCGGCGGAGCTGGACGTGCATTACCGGGAGGCCGGTTTGTTAAAGACGCATTTTGCCCTCGCGGCGACGTTCCGCGGCCGGCCCAGCAGCCAGGCGGAGATCGAAAAGCTGCTGGATGCTTCCGCCGGCAAACGCAAGACCAGCCAGCCGATCGCGGCCAGCGCCGGTTGCATCTTCAAAAACCCCTCCTTGGAGTGGCCGGCAGGCAAGCTGGTGGAGTCGCTCGGGCTCAAGAATGCGCGGGTCGGCGCGGCCCGGGTCTCGGAGGTGCACGGCAATTTCATCGTCAACGATGGAGGCGCTTCGGCGGCCGATGTGTTGACCTTGATCGCGCGCATCCAGGCGGCGGCCTGGGAGCAGCGCCAGATCCGGTTGGAGACCGAAGTGCAGGTTGTCGGCGAGACCTAAAAAGACGCAGAGATTTCTGCGCGCGCATGTTGCACTTTACGGTGTAATCCTGCTAACCTCCGGCACCGTTCTGCTGAGACGCCAGCGGGGCTTTAGCGCGCAGGCGCCGGCTGCCACGGTCGGGCATGTTTGCCGGCCCTGTGGCGAGCAGCGCGCGGTCTGGTACGGGTTCGCGGTTCCGCTGGTTTTATGATGAATTTAACGCACCTGAAAATCGCCGTCCTGGAGGGCGGCCCCGGCTCGGAGCGGGACGTGTGGCGTGGCTGCGGGCCGAACGGGGGGCAGGGGCTGCGGGAAGCCGGCGCGTTGGAGGTGCAGCGGATCGACGTCCGGGATGAAAGCTTTGTCGTGCCCGCGGGGGTGGACGTGGTTTTCAACATGATCCACGGGACTTTCGGCGAGGATGGGACGCTGCAAAAGTTGCTCGACGCCAGGGGCGTGCGCTACACCGGCGCCGGCGCCGAAGCCAGCCGCATCTCGTTCGATAAAGTGTTGAGCAAACGCCAGTTCGACGCGTGCGGGATTAGCACGCCACGCTACGAAGTCTTGCGGGCCGGCGCACGCCCGAGCCTGCCGTTGCCGCTTGCCATCAAAGCGACTTGCGAGGGCTCGAGCGTCGGCGTGTATTTGGTGAAACAGCAGGCGGAACTCGAGCCGGCGCTGCGGAACCTGGTGCAGTATGGGCACGCGTTTCTGGTCGAGGAGTCTATCGATGGGCGGGAAT
>CAXUFU010000185.1:0-4775 GCA_964250275.1 uncultured Chthoniobacterales bacterium
CTGGCCGGCCGCCTCGTCCAAGATGATCTCCGCTTCTTCATGGACCACGCGCTGGATGCCATCCGGCAAGACCAGACGATGATCGATGCGGTAGCGCTGCCGGTTGTGCAAGGCCGCCGAGAAGGCGGCCCGTACTTTGGCGCGGTCGTCTGGGTGCACTCGATGGTAGAACAAATCCGTCAAGTTCTCCTTTGTGTCGGTGGCGATCTGAAAGAGCCGGTACGTTTCGGCCGACCACAGCAAGCTCGTAAAGTCCTGTTCGCCGGCGGGCGTGAACGCACATTCCCAACTGCCCACTTGCGCGACCTGTTGCACGGTCGCGAGCCGCGCCTCAGCTTCCCTCGCCCGCTCGAGGGTCTCCACCTGCGCGGTGATGTCGGATTGGACCCCCACCCAACTGAGCAGATGGCCTGCGTCGTCGATCGCCGGATTGATCTGCAAGGCGTTCCAAAACGCCGTGCCATCCTTGCGATAGTTGCGCACGGTGCCGCTAAAGGACCGGCGCTGGGCGATGGCCGCCCGCATTTGCGCGATCGCGCCGGGATCGGTCTCAGGTCCCTGGAGGAAGCGACAGTTGCGGCCCAGCACCTCTTCCCGGCAGTAGCCAGTCAGGGTGAGAAAAGCCGGGCTGGCGGAAACGATCGGCAACTCCGGCTGACCTGGATCGCAGATAATCACGCCCGAAGCCGTGCTCGCGAGGGCGGCCACCAGCGGCGCGGCGGCTTGGCGCGCGGCCAGGATGTCGACGGCCGATGCCGCCAAGTCTTGCAGGTCGGCCACTTCGGCGGGATGGAACGGGCGGGGTACCGCGCCGATAATGCAGAGCGTTCCCAACCGGCATCCGTTCGCCGTGATCATGGGCGCGCCGGCGTAGAAGCGGATGAAGGGATCCCCGGTAACCAGCGGATGGTCCCGGAAGCGCGGGTCTATTTCGGCGTCCGCCACCACGAGGACCGCATCCGCTCGCGCGGCATCCGCGCAGAAAGCGAGGTGGCGGTCAACGACCTCCGGGCTCGCACCGGGACAGAATTTTGACCACGGACGCTTTGGATCGGAAGGCGCGATCACGGCCATCGGCACCGCGAAACGATGGGCCGCCAGGCGCACGATGCGCTCCAAGCTCGTGTCCGGCGAAGCAAGTAGCATCGGGTCGCGCTCTTGCGCCTGCAACGGGGCAGCTTCACGGACAGGGATCGGAGCCGGAATCACCGCTCATACATGCAGCAAATTGGCCGCCGCTGCCATCGGGTTATGATCCATTTGGGGTATGCACCCCAGCGCCCGGTGCGCAGAGCAGGGGCGGGCTTTCCGAGCCGGCCGCTTTGTCTGGCAACGGGACCCGTTCCCTTGGCGCGCCCCATTCCCGGCGTTTTCCTCATCTACGCCGCCTGCGCGGCCTCGCCGGACATGACGCGGCTGATGGCGACGCGCAGCGTTGCCTGCGTCACGGGCTTGCTGATGACCAGGTCAGCCGCCGTCCCAGCTTCCGCCTCCTCCTCTTCGAGCTTATGGTACCCGGTCAAAAGAATGACCTTTGTCGCCGGCGAGACCGACTTGATTTGCACGGCGAGCGCCTCGCCGCTCATCCCCGGCATTGCCCGGTCGGTGATCACCAGCTCAGAGGGACGCGCATGGAACTTGACGAGCGCTTCCTCGCCGTTGGACGCGGTCTCCGCCAGATGATGGTCGTTCGCCAGATATTGTTCGAGCAACGTGACAAACGCGGGTTGGTCATCGACAACCAGGATCCGCCACGCGGTCCGGCTCCCGGGTACCACCGCTTCCGGCAGGCTTGCTTCCGCGGTACACCGCAGGGGCAACCGGACGACAAAACGCGTGCCCACTCCCACGCTGCTGTGCACCTCGACCGTGCCGCCGTGGCGCTGGATGGTACCGTAAACCATCGCCAGGCCCAGGCCATTGCCTCGCTGCCCTTTGGTGGTAAAAAATGGCTCCAGGCAGCGCCGGCGTACGTCCTCCGGCATGCCCAATCCTGTATCAGCCACTTCGATGACGATCTCGTCGTTGGGCTTGTCCGTTTCCGCTCCTTCTGCCGGCGCGCCCGTTTGCAGGGAAGTGCGCAGATCGATGCGGCCTCCGCCCGGCATGGCCTCGATCGCGTTGAAGATCAGGTTGGTCAGCATTTCGCAGAGCTCCGACCCCGCGGCGAGCAAGGCGGGCAAGGCCGGGGAGAGACTAAGCTCAACCGCAATCGTGACCGCTTCCCCGAGCGCTTGCCCGTACCAGCGCGGACGCGTGATCGCGACCGCCTGCCGCACGATCTGGTTCACGTCCACGCTGCGCAACTGCGCCGCTTCATCGTGCGGCCGGTAAAAGACCCGCAGGCGTCTGAACATGCCGGCGGCGTCCTGCGCGGCGTCGATGATAGTGTGCAGGAAATCCGCCTGCGCCGAACGTGGCGGATCGGCGTCCGCATCCTCGAGCAACAGCTCGCTGTAGCCCAGGATCAGGGACAAGGCGTTGTTAAAATCGTGCGCGAGCCCCGCCGCCATGGCACCGAGCGCGCTGAGCCTTTCGTGCTGGATGACCTGACGCTGCGTTGCCTGCAGTTGGTCGACGGTGGACTCGAGTTGGGTCAGCGTTTGCCGCAACTCGCCCGTGCGCTCCCGCACCCGCTCCTCCAGCAGATCGTTCTGGCGGGTTAACTGCTGGTGTTGGTACTGGATTTTGAGCAGGTGGCGGATGCGCAGCAGGACTTCCACCTGGTCGAGTGGCTTGACCAGAAAATCCGATGCTCCAGCGGCGAGGGCGCGGTGCCGCGTCTCGATCGTCACATCCGCGGTCAGCACCAAAATCGCCGGCAAACTGGCCTCGGCGATTTCCGCCAGCAGATTTTCGGCGACTTTGAAGCCGCTCAGGTGCGGCATCATGAGGTCCAGCAGGATCAAATCCGGGAGAGTGTCCCGGCAAAGTTTCCGGACCTGGCGCGGATCAGTGGTAGCCCGGACCTGGGTAAAACCGGCGGCGCTCAAGATATACTGCAACAAGGCGACATTCGGCGGTTCGTCATCGACGATCAGGATGTTCAGGCCAAGCAAGCTGGCGTCGGCCAGCGGGAGAGAGAGCCCTGCGTTCATGGTGAAATGCGCCTCAGGCGGCGCTATGGTGAGGAACCGGGCGTTTGAGCATCGTGAGCAGTAGATTTTGCACCTGGGGCAGGTTCAGCGGCTTGCTCAAGTACGAGCTGACCCCGGCCTCTTTGAGGCGTTTGATCTTGGCCGGGTCTGTTTCACCGCTGACCGCGACGACCGGGATATTTCGGGTGGCGGGATCTGCCCGCAAGTGGCCCAGCACCTCTTCTCCGCTCAGGTCTTGCAGGTGGAGATCGAGTAAAATCAAGGACGGCAGTTGGGTCGAGGCCATCTCGACTCCCTCCATGCCGGTAGTCGCGGTCAACAGGCGCATCGCTCCGTTGGCTGCGATCAGGTATTCGATCAGCTTCAGGTTCGATTCGTCATCGTCGATATACAGAATTGAGGGTTCGTGGCCCGGGTAGGTGCTGGGGGCAGCCTCTTCTATCGCGGGCGATGGTCCGTCGTCCGCGGCGCCGTCCAACTGCACCCACAGAGTGCTGCCCTGGCCGGCGGTGCTTTCCGCGCCAAAGGTGCCGTGGAGCGTCTCGACCAGGTGCTTGCACAAGGCCAGGCTGATCCCGGCGTCCCGGAACCCGACCGTGTCCAGCCCTGCCTGCCCTGCGCCCGGGAACAGACGGGAAAACCCGTCCAAGGGTACACCGGGGGCGCGGTCGTGGATGCAGAGGCGGACCTGGTTGCCCACCGGGTGATACTCGCAAGTGAGGCCGCTTCCCTCCGTGCTGAGCTTGACCGCCAGCGCCAATAGCCGCAGGAGAACCTGGTGCAGCCGCTGGCGGTCCGTCAGCACCAGGCATCGCCGCGCTGGATCGGAGCCGACGCTGATCGCAATCTTGCGCTTGGCTGCCCGCTCCCGGGTCTCCTCGACGGCTGCGCGGACGATCTCAGCCACCGCCACGGGCTCGAGCACCGGCTCTCCGGCGGTGTTGCTCAGGCGGGTGGCGTCCAGGAGCTCATCGATCAAGAGGAGCAGACGCTCGCCCCCGCGGACCACATGCCGGGCACAATCCTCCTGCGCAGGAGAGGCGGCTTGTTGCAGCAGCAGGCGGCCAAAGCCGAGAACGGCGTTGAGTGGAGTCATCAACTCATGCCTCATCTGGGTAAGAAACGCGTTTCGGCTGTCGTACGCCGGTCCCGCCTCCAGCCTGGCCGAGCGCAATGGGGGCTCCGTCACTCCGTGCGCCAGCGTCTCAGACGCCGCGCTGAACAGCCGCTTCCGCCCCGGGGAAAGCGGAAACGTGCGCAGCTTGCCGCTCCGCGCCGCGGCGTCTTCCGGCTGGGGCGCGGAGTTGCCCCATGATGGGAGAGATTCCATTAGCGCGGAATCTTGCGTGTGCGTGGCCGGGCCGCACGGACGTCTCTCCCGGTCGCTTCCGGCGGCGGGCCGTGGCTGATCGCGACGTTGAGTAACTCGCCGAGGCACTGGACCAACTTGCCGGCAGTCACCGGTTTGGCCAGGACGCGCATCCCGGCCGTGAACATGGGGTGCGCGGCTTCATCCTCGGTCACCAGGCTCGTCATGAAAATGATGGGAGCGCACGGCTTCGGCAGTTTTTCCTGTAAGTGCGCGGCGACCGTGCCGCCGTCGAGTCCCGGCATTTCGACGTCCAGCAGAATGAGGTCCGGGCGGAAGCGCAACGCGGATGTCACGGCTTGGTTGGG
>CAXUFU010000185.1:4785-5914 GCA_964250275.1 uncultured Chthoniobacterales bacterium
ACTCACAAATCTCGCAGTTGGTGCATCGTTCCAACATCAAGCGCACCAGGCGGGTGGAAGCTTGTTCGTTGTCAATGACCAGGATGCGTTTGGCCCGCGGGGTTCGCGGCACGGCCGGCAGGGCCGCAAACGAGGGACAATGCGGAGGACGTGCGGAGGCGGATAGAGTGCTCACGGCGAACAGAGTTACATTCAACGCTAAGCGGAACTATGCGGGGGTTACCCCATATTGCATAGGGTATTCACCCTATTTGTTTTTCCGACGATGAGCGAGTAACTTCTGCTGCATCCGAGGAGACTTCCGGGTGCACCGTATCGCTATTTTTGACGATCATCGCGCAGTTCGCGACATGCTAACGACCCTGCTTGCCCGCGACGGCAGGTATACGGTGGTCGGCGAAGGCGGTACCGCGCAGGAAGCGATCGACGTGTGCCTGCAAGTGCACCCAGACATCGTGATCCTCGACCTGGTGTTCCCGGACCTGAGCGGAGTCGATGTTCTGGCCGCGCTGCGGCGCAAAACGCGTGGGTTAAAGGTGATCTTCTTTTCGGCCTGCCTCCAGGAGCAACTCGTTTCCCAGGCCATTGCTCTCGGCGCGCTGGCGTATGTGGCCAAGACCGAAGCGTTGGGACTGCTGCTGAGCGCACTCGCGGCAGTGGCCGCCGGAAAGACCTACTTCGACCCGGCGGTTTCCCATCTGCTCGGCCGCGAGGCGATGGATCTCGAGTGGCAAGTTCTCAGCCCGCGCGAACGCGAGGTCTTGCAGTTGATCGCCCAAGGCAACAGCACCAAGGAAGCCGCCGTGAGACTCGGGATCAGTTACAAGACGCTCGACAAACATCGCACGAACATGATGAAGAAGCTGCGGCTGCGCGATGCCGTGGCGGTCACCCGGTACGCGATTCAGGCGGGCCTGGTGGCGCTCAACTAACACGCCCGGCGCGGCAGTTAATACACGGCAACTAACAGGCCGAGCTGTTGCCCCTAGGACTACAGCCGCTACAGAGCTTTCACGGCCGGGCAGCGAAGCTGCCCTTTTTAACAAGGTAGACGTGGGCTCTCCGAGCCAAGCCATTTGTTTCCCGCAGGCGCTCACCACCTGCGGGCCCGCCAAGAGAATGATAGTAC
>CAXUFU010000186.1:0-2862 GCA_964250275.1 uncultured Chthoniobacterales bacterium
CCCCCGTAGTGGCAGCGGCGGCGGTGGCGGCGGCGGTGGACAGCGGGGCTCGTTCGAGAGCGCGCGCTGCTGCCACCGTCGCATGCGCCTGGGCGAGACGGCCGAGCCTTAATTGCAAGGCAGCGAGATCGAAGAGCGCCTGCAGGCGCAGGGGGTGATTGGGAAAGCTTTCGCCGAAGCCGGAGAGGATTTCTTCGGCGCGATCGGTCCGGCCAGCGTGGGTCTCCAACCGGCCCAGGGCGAGGCAGGCGTAGGCTTCGCGCTCCGGCTGCTCGGCGTCGGCGGCCCAGCGGCGCAGTTCGGAGAGATCGGGCGCGGGATCGTCCCGGTAGAGTTCCTCCAGCCAGGAAAACGTCTGCGGCTGGTACGGATCGTGCGGGTGCTTATCGATCAGGAACTCGAGAGCATCCTCCGCCTGTTCGAGATGTTTCTGGTCCAGGCAAGCTTTCGCCCAGCCCCAATAACTGACCGCCAGCAGCCGTTCGCTCAAGCCGTCGGGATCGGCCAGGGCGGCCTTGAACATTTCCTCGGCCAGATCGGGTTGGCCCGTGGCCAAGCGCAGGCGGCCGAGCAAATAGGCGTGTTCCTTGGCCGCGTACGGGTTGCGGTTGCGGGGCGCTTCCGACACGCCGGCCGGAGTGGCGCCGAGCAGAAAAGCGGTGGCGTCTTTGAGGTGGCGCGTATCCAGCGCGATCTCGGCGCAACGCAGCCGGGCGGGTTCGCCAAAGCGCGGATCGTCGATCAGGCGCTTGAACGCGGCGGCGGCATCGGCGGTGCGTTCGAGCGCGAGCAACGCTTCCGCCTGGCCGAAGCGGGCCGCGGCCTGCAAAGCCGGCGGAACGGACTTCGCGGCGGCCGCGGGCGAGTAACTCGCCAGCGCTTCCGGCCAACGCTTGAGGGCCGCGTACACCTGGCCGAACCAGAAACTGGCGTCTGGTCCGGCGGCCGCCGGCGTGGGATACTCGGCGTTGAGCGTGGCGAGAGCGCCGGTCGCATCCCTGACCTGGAGCAGCGCCCGCGCGAGCGCCAGCACCGCTTTGCCCCGCGCTTCGGCAGGCGGCGCAGTTTGCAGGAACGCGCGCAACTTGTAGACGGCGACTTGCGGCAGCCCTTCCTCCAGGGCGCGAACGCCGGCGGCGTAGAGCGAATCCGTCGCGGGCAACGCCTCCACCACCGCCTCAGGAGCGGTTGCCGCGAGGAGCGCAGCCGTGGGCAACCCACCCGCCAACAGCGCCGTCCACGCCAGGCCCACGCCACCCATTTTCCGGAGGGAAAAAAGCGGACCGCGCCCCCTGTGAACCTGTGCTTGCGTCGCCATGCTTTACAACTTCGCCGCCAGATAACGCCCGGTCTGGCATTCGGGCAAGCCGGCGATGTGCTCCGGCGTACCCGCCCCGACGATCCGGCCGCCGCCGGCGCCGCCTTCCGGCCCCAGATCGATCACCCAATCGGCGCATTTAATGACCTCCAAGTTGTGCTCAATCACGATGAGAGTATTGCCGGCGTCGCGCAACTTGAAGAGCACCTCCAGGAGTTTGGCAATATCGACGAAGTGCAAGCCCGTGGTCGGCTCATCGAAAAGGTAGATCGTACGCCCCGTGGATTTCTTGGCCAGTTCGGCCGCGAGTTTGACCCGCTGGGCCTCGCCGCCGGAGAGCGTATTGGCCCCTTGGCCCAGGCGCAGATAGCCGAGGCCGACGTCTTCGAGCGCGGCAAGGCGGTCGGCCAGCGCGGGTACGGCGCGGAAAAAGCGGTGCGCCTCTTCGATCGTCAGGTCGAGCACGTCGGCGATGTTTTTACCTTTGAAAGTCACCTCGAGCGTGTCGCGGTTATAGCGTTTGCCCTCGCAAACCTCGCAGGTCACGTGGACATCGGGCAGAAACTGCATCTCGATCTTCATCACGCCGTCGCCTTCGCAATGCTCACACCGGCCGCCGCGTACGTTGAAGGAGAACCGGCCGGAATCGTAGCCCCGCACGCGCGAGGCAGGCAGCGCACTGAAGAGATCGCGGATCGGTCCAAACGCGCCGGTGTAGGTGGCAGGATTCGAGCGCGGGCTGCGGCCGATCGGGCTCTGATCGATGACGATGACGTGATCGATCTGCTCGGTGCCGGTGATGCGCCGGTGTTTGCCCGGCGCCTCTTTCGCGCGGTAGAACTGGCGGCTGAGGGCGCGCCGCAGGATATCGTCGACCAGCGTGCTCTTGCCGCTGCCGGAGACGCCGGTCACGCAGGTCAGGCAACCCAGCGGGAAGGCGGCGTCGATCTCGCGCAGGTTGTTTTCGGCCGCGCCGAGCACCGTCAACCAGCCCCCCGCCGCGGCCGCCGCCACGGGCTTGCGGCGTACCCGCGGGACGGGGATGCTCAAGCGCCCCGTGAGATACTGCGCGGTGGGCGATTCATCGGTGCGCAGGATTTCCTCCAGCGTGCCCTGGGCCACCAGGCGGCCGCCGCGCGGGCCGGCGCCAGGGCCGAGATCGAGAATGTAATCGGCGGCGCGGATCGTGTCCTCATCGTGCTCGACGACGATGACGGAGTTGCCGAGATCGCGCAGCCGGCGCAACGTCTCAATCAGGCGATCGTTATCGCGCTGGTGCAGGCCGATGCTGGGCTCATCGAGCACGTAAAGGACCCCGGCCAGCCGGGAGCCGATCTGCGCCGCCAGCCGGATGCGCTGGGATTCGCCGCCGGAGAGGGTGCCGCTCTCGCGGTCGAGATTGAGGTAGCCGAGGCCCACTTCGACCAGGAACCCGAGGCGAGTGGTGACCTCGCGCACGATCTCCGTGGCGATTTGCCGCTGCATCGGGCTGAGTTCCAGGGCCTGGATGCCGGTGTAGGCTTCGGCGATGGTCAGCCGGCAAA
>CAXUFU010000186.1:2872-5913 GCA_964250275.1 uncultured Chthoniobacterales bacterium
GCGGATGTTGAGCCGCGCGGCGGAGGTGGGGCCGGCCATCGCAAGCGTGACGGCGAGAATCTCCGGCCGCAGCCGCGCGCCCTGGCAGGCCGGACAAGGATGCGGGCTGGTGTAGGCGCGCAGGCGATGCCGGGTCAGCTCGCTCTTGGTGGTGTCCAGGAGATGCTGGAGTTGCGCGACCAAGCCCTCGAACGGCTTGGGGGCCGCCGTTTCCTTGGCGGCTTTGCCCTTCTTCGGGCCGGCGGCCGGCGTGGCCGGCAAAGCGTGCGCGCCGTAGAAGAGGGCGTGGGCGAAAGCATGCCGCAGCTCCGCGGAAGGCCGGTCCATGGGAGCACCGAAACGGTCCGCCAGGCTGCGCAAGTTGCTCTGGTAAAAGGCGCGCATCCGCTTGGCCACGGAACGTTGCCAGGGCGCGACGGCCCCTTGCGCCAGGGTTTTTTCCGGATCGGGCACCATCAGTTCCGGGTCCAGCACCGGCAGCGCGCCGATGCCGTGGCAGACCGGGCAGGCGCCGAGATGGCTGTTGAACGAGAAGTGCTTGGCGGTGAGCTGCGGCAGCGTGAAACCTGTTTCCGGATCCCGGTAATCGGTCGAAAATTGCGCCTCGGTCCAATCGTCGCCCGCGGCGGCGGCCTCGGCGCCGGCGGGCTGGTGCGCGTGCGCGCGCTGGCTTTTGCCCCAACGCAGCGCCGTTTCGACCGAGTCCGACAACCGGCCGCGCACGCCTTCGCGCAACACCAGGCGATCAACGACGGCCTCAATGTGGTGCGGGCGGCCCTTGGCCAGCCGCACCGGTTCGTTCCCATCGACCTCGACGATCCGGCCATCCACCCGGACGCGGACAAACCCTTCCCGGCGGGCCTTTTCGATCACGTCGCGAAACTCGCCGGCCTGGCCGCGCACCAGCGGGGCGAGGAGAACGATTTTTGAGCCTGCCGGCCAGGCGAGGATTTGATCGACGATACCCTGCGGCGTCTGGCGGCGCAGCGGGCGGCCGGTGGCGGGATCGTGCGGCTGGCCGACGGAGGCGTAAAGCAGCCGCAGATAATCGTAGATTTCGGTGACGGTCGCGATGGTGGAGCGAGGGCTGCCGCCGCCCGAGCGCTGTTCGAGGGCGATGGCGGGCGAGAGGCCCTCGATGAAATCGACGTCGGGTTTCTCGAGTTGATCGAGGAACTGGCGGGCGTAAGCCGAGAGGCTTTCGACGTAACGCCGGCGCCCCTCGGCGTAGAGCGTATCGAAGGCGAGGCTCGATTTGCCGGACCCGCTGGGCCCGGTGACGACGACCAGTTGGTCGCGCGGAATGACCAGACTGAGATTTTGCAGATTATGCTGGCGCGCTCCGCCAATTCTGATATTCTGCTGGGTCATCCCGCCTTCCGCGCACCCAAAGACCGGCTAACGAAGAAGACTTGAGCAAAGCACACGGTTGCTGGCAAAGCCAATGAATTCGTCTACCTCCACGGAGTCTCAGGAATCCCCCACGCAGATTCCTGAGGTCCAGCTCATGGAGCCGATTTCGCATGCGGAACTGGTGGAGTTGCACACCAAGTTTCGGGCCGTCAAACACAGCGCATGCAACGCCTTGGCGGTGGTGATGGCGCTTTCGGAAATGGCGGAGCGCAACCCGGCGTACGTGGAGAAGTTGACCAAAACTGTCCTGTCGAAGAGTCCGCAGATGGTGACGGAGTTGCGCGCGTTCGACGATGAGTTCCGGGCGCTGCTCAAGGGCCTGCCGGATTAAGTACGTTTAGGTAGGGTGGCTCTCCGGAGCCGGGCCCTGACTGTCCGTCCGGGAGAGGGGCGACTAACGGAAAATCGCTGCCGGCGGTGATGGCGCCTGCCCGGCAACCGAAGCGGTCGCCCTACAGCGGAATTGCTTCGCCGAGGTGCTTTTCTTCGGGTGGGCGCCTGAATTTCAGATCATCCCGCTTGACGGTGCTTCGGCTTGGCTCCTAGGTTGCAAGTCGCTCGCGGGCAGAAGCTGGGTAGCGCCTTTTCGCCGCCCTTGGTCTGAACCCCGGCCCTCCTTTTCGCGCATGAACATTCACGAGTATCAAGCCAAGGAACTCTTCCAGAAGTTTGGCGTGGCGACCGCCCCGGGACGGGTGGCGCACACGCCGGAAGAGGCCGAAGCGGCGGCGCGTGAAATCGCGGGGGGCGAACTGGTCGTCAAAGCCCAGATCCACGCGGGCGGGCGCGGCAAAGGAACCTTCCAAAATGGCTTCAAAGGCGGCGTGCACCTTTGTCAGACGCCGGCGGAGGCGCAGGAGATCGCGTCCAAAATGCTGGGTCAGGTGCTCGTCACCCATCAGACTGGGCCGGAAGGCCGCCTGGTCAACCAGGTGCTGGTCGCGCGGGGGGTGGCGATCGCCAAAGAGTTTTACTTCGCCATTTTGATGGACCGCGCCACGGGCGCGCCGGTGGTGATCGCGAGTACGGAAGGCGGCGTGGAAATCGAGTCCGTCGCCGAGAAAACGCCGGAAAAGATCCTGCGTGAGCCGGTGCATGCCGCCCTGGGTTTGCAGCCTTACCAGGCGCGGAAACTGGCGCAGCAACTCGGGCTGGCCGGTGCGCTCAACAAGCCGGCGGCCGAGCTGTTCCTGGCGGTGTTTCGGCTCTTCCTGGCGTGCGATTGTTCGATGCTCGAAATCAACCCGCTGGTTCTGACCCCGGACAATCAGGTGCTCGCCCTCGATGCCAAGTTCAATTTCGACGACAACGCCCTTTACCGGCACAAGGACATCCTGGCCATGCGCGACGTGGCTGAAGAAGACCCGCGCGAGGTGGAGGCCAGCAAGTTCAGCCTCAACTACATCGGCCTGGACGGCGACATCGCCTGCCTGGTCAACGGCGCGGGGCTGGCGATGGCGACGATGGACATCATCAAGTATCACGGCGGCAACCCGGCCAACTTCCTGGACGTGGGCGGCGGCGCGAACGAGCAGCAGGTGACCGAGGCGTTCAAGATCCTCGTGAGCGACAAGAACGTGAAGGCGATCCTGGTGAACATCTTCGGCGGGATCATGCAGTGCGACATC
>CAXUFU010000187.1:0-3263 GCA_964250275.1 uncultured Chthoniobacterales bacterium
CCCCCCCCCCCCCCCCCCCCCCCCCCCCCCCCCCCCCCCCCCCCCTACAACCGGATCTATCTCGTTAGTTTCCTTTCACCGCCGCCTGCTGCACCGTCGTCTGAATCTTCTGCATCAAGGCAGGCTCGGTGATGCGTTCGCCTAATTGGTTGGTTAGATAGAAGCTATCGATCGCCGCGCCTTTTTCCGTCGCAATGCGCGAGAGAACAATGTTAATCCCCAGCTTGCCGAGCGCTCGCAGCAAATCATACAACAAGCCCAACCGATCCGGCGTTTGCACTTCCAGTAATGTATAAAGATTCGTCGCCTCGTTGGTAATCACGGTGCGAGTAGGAAAGTCTAGTTCCTGTGCCCGGGGACTAGACACACGCCGGCGGCGCCGCGCCTTTTGCAGCAACGGCGTGAAGTCGAACTTCTCCACCTGCAACGCTTGCTGCAATGTGCTCTCCACCAAATTGACGTCCCGCGGTTCGATCATGGCGCGATGCTCCAAGTCCGAGACCCGGAAAATGTCGAAGGCAAGGTTGTCCGCGCGCGTGTAAATGTCCGCGCTCAACACGCTTAAACCCGCGGTCGCAAACGAACCGGCGATCTTGGCGTACAGTTCCCGCCGTTCCCAGGTACACACCCAACATTCGGTGTGGCCGCGTTCCGGCTGGGCCTTCCAGCGGATGGCCGCCAGCAGTGCGGAGGCAGGATCGTCGTGCTGGTAGAGCTGGGCGGTAAACTCCCGCTCCAGCCGCAGATGTCCGGCGATGCTGGCGGCGTCGAACGTCTCGAAATACCGTTCTGGCATCCAGTGGAAGTGCGCGTCGATTTCTTCGGTGAAACTGGCGTCCAAATCGCCGGCCACGGCGCGTCGCTGGGACTCTCGCTGCCGCCGGTTGCGCAAGTAAGCGGCCTCGCCTTCGGCCAAATAGGTGCGCGAGGCATTGTAAAGCTCCCAGACGAGCGATTCCTTCCAGTCGCTCCATGCCTCATCGCTCGTGCCCTGGCCATCGGCCAGCGTCAACAACATCAAGGCATCGAGATTCGGCCGATCCTTCACGATGTGCGAGAACTCGATGATCGTGGCCGGATCGTCGAGGTTGCGGCGCTGGGAGGTCGAAGACAACGTCAGATGGTTGTCCACCAGCAGGACAAGCGAACGCCGGTGTTCGCTCGAAAGCTGCAAACGCGTGGCGACCTTCTGGGCGAAGACGGCACTCGCCTCGGCATGATGCCGCGCACTGGTCGCCTTGCCGGTGTCGTGCAAAAGCAGCGCCAGATAAAGCGTGGCGGGATCTTTGAGCTTCTCGAAAATCTTGCGGTAACCGCTGACCCGGGGATTGGTGGCATCAAGGAGCTGGTCAAGCTTTTCTATACACACCAGGGTATGCTCGTCAGCCGAGTAGCGATGGAAGAACTCGTGTTGCACCAGGCAGGTCAGTTCCCCGAACTCGGGTAGGTAAGCGCCCAGCAGATCGACCTCGTGCATGGCTCGCAAAATCCGGCCGACCTGCCCGCGGCGGGAAAGGAGGCCGAGGAAAATTTCCCGGGCGGCGCGCGCATACTGGAAGGTGCGGTTATTGACCAATGGCAGGCTGCCGCGGATGAGTTGTTGCAACTCCGAGCTCAACCGCAAATTGCGCGTCTGCGCGTGCTCAAAAACGCGCAGCATCCGAAAAGAATCCTGCGTGAAGACATCCGGCCGCGCGGGATAAAGCAGCCCTGCCTGGCTGATAAAGCCATCGAAACGCTCCGTCGCCGGCGCGGAACGCAAACTGAACAGCCGCCGCAATTTGCTGGCCGGCTTGACGGCATCGGCCGGGCTGTTTTCGACCAGCCGCGTGAACAACGTCTGCGTGATGAGCGCCATCGCGCGCGCGTGATGGTAGTAGTCGCGCATGAACGCTTCCGTGCGCCGTGGGAGGTTTTTCTGCGGCGGATAGCGCAGGCGGCTCGCAATCTGGCCCTGCAGCGGAAGGGAGAGCACATCCGCGGACCGCTTGGTGAGGTAATGGAGATCGGTCCGGACCCGCAGCAGAAAGTCATAAGCGCGCTCGAGGGTGCGCTGCTCTTTGTCGTTCATGAAGTTGCCTTCCGTGAACGAGACGCCATCACCGGCGCGCTCAATGAAGTAGGCGCTCCAGAGCAAATTATGGTAGTCGCGCAAACCGCCGGGGCTCGCCTTGACGTTGGGTTCCTGCAGGAAAACCGTCGGCCCGTACTTCAGATGCCGGGTGAGCTGATCTTCCTGCCGCCACTGAATATAAGCCTGGTCCTGTCCGCGAATGCAGCTTTTCTCAAAGCGCACGCGAAAGGATGTGAAAAGCTCTTGCTGGCCCACCAGATAGCGCGCCTCGAGCAGCGAAGTCTTTGAAACGTTGTCCTGGTTGGCGTGCTCGCAGGCGTCGCGGATCGAGCGTGTGGCGTGCCCGACCTTAAAGCCGATGTCCCACAAAACGTACAGGATCTGCTTGATGAACTCGTTGAGGTGCGGCGGCACTTTGGCCGGGGCGAAATCGTGCAGGAAGAGCAGATCGACATCGCTGTAGGGGTTGAGTTCGCCGCGGCCGTAGCCGCCGACGGCCAGCAGCGCCAGCCAGGGAGCGCCGCCTTTGCCCGACGCCGGACACGCTTGCGCGGCGTCCTCGAAGAGTTGGCGAATGAAAACGTCGAGCAAATTGACACGCCGGCGGCAGATCTCGCGGCCGCCGCCGCCCGCCTGATGCGCCAGGCGCAGCCGGTGGTTTTCGATCTTGAGGAAGCGTTTGTACGCCGGCAGGCGGTCCGCCAGGTGGCCCACGGGTATCGGTTCCGCGGGAGCGAGCCCCCGTTCCGCGTGCGCCAGCATCTGCTTGAGGTGCGGCAGCGGGGTCTCCCGCTCCTTGTTCTGCTGCTTGGCCCGGGCAAACCCCCGGGGCTGCTCGAGCAACCGCCCCTCCCGTGTACTAGCTTTCATCCGTGGAACGATCCCGAAGCGCCTTCTGTGCCTGGCTCAATGAACGAGTCTGGCGTTTTTACACGGCGATCCCGTACCGCTTCATCTTATTATAGAGCGTCGGCCGGTGGATGCCAAGGATGCGGGCGGCCTTGAGCTTGTTCCCGTGGGTTTGCGCGAGCGCTCGCAGAATGGCTTGCCGTTCACGGTCGTCGAGGTTCAAGGTATCGGGATCTGCGGCAGCGCTGCCGCTATGGCCGTTCGGCGCGCCACCGCTGCCGCCGCCGGCAAACGCCGCGACATGCTCGCGCAAGTGCGGCGGGAGGAGGAGTTCCGGCGG
>CAXUFU010000187.1:3287-5865 GCA_964250275.1 uncultured Chthoniobacterales bacterium
ACTCAATCGCGTTCTGGAGCTGGCGCACGTTGCCTGGCCAGGGAAAATCGCGCAGCCGCGCCAGAGCGTCGGCGGTGATTTGCGGCTCGGGCCGCCCCATCTGTTGCGCGTAACGCTGCACAAAGAGCGCCACGAGCGGCGCGATATCTTCCCGCCGATCGCGCAGAGGCGGGATCTCGATCTGAAACGTGTTCACCCGGTAATACAGGTCCGGGCGGAGCATCCCGTCCCGGAGCGCCCGGGCGATCGGTTGGTTGGTGGCGGCGACCAGCCGAAAATCCGCCTTCAAGGTTTTCGTGCTGCCCAGCGGCCGGAACTCCCGCTCTTGCAGCACGCGCAGAAAACGCGTTTGCAGCGTGGCGGGCATCTCCGCGATTTCATCCAGGAACAAGGTGCCCTTGGCAGCGGCGGCGATCATGCCGGGGAAGTCGTTGACGGCGCCGGTAAACGCGCCTTTGACGTAGCCGAAGAGTTCTCCCTCGATGAGATGCTGCGGCAGCGCCGCGCAATTGAGTTTCACCAGCGGACCGGCCGCGCGGCGGCTGCGGACGTGCAGGAGATTGGCCACGACCTCTTTGCCGACGCCGCTTTCGCCAGTCACCAGCACGTTGGCTTCCGAAGGCGCGATCTGGGAGATGAACTCCTCGATCTCGACCATGCGCCGGTTTTTGAACACCGGCGCGAGCTGGGCTTCGGCCTTCTTGAGCAAGGCTTTGAGCTCCTTGGTCTCCTCGCGCAAGCTGTGGGTCTCGCGCACGAGTTCTTGCTGCTCGCAGGCCCGCTGCATGAGGCTGAGCAATTCCTCGGCGGCGTACGGTTTGCTGATGAAATGGAACGCGCCGAGCTTGATCGACTGGATCGCGTTGCTCAAGGAATCCTGCGCGGTCAAAACGATGATCTGGATGTAGGGCGAGGTCTCTTTGACCTTGGTCAGCACGTCCAGGCCGCTGGCATCGGGCAAGCCGATATCCAACAGGATCAAATCCGGGCTGGGATCCTTGGCCGCCAGTTCCAGCCCCAAGGCCGCGGTGCGGGCCGCTTCCACCCGATAGCCGTGGCGGCTGAGCAACGCTTCGAGCGTCATCAGGATCGGCCGTTCATCATCAATGATAAGGACCTTTTTGCCGTGCGCGGTCGTCATGGCGGGTGAGGCGGAAGGGGACCGGCCGGAGCTCAAGCGGCGGCCGGATTGCTCTCGCCCGGCAGCGTGATGGAAGTGGCCAGAATCTGCTCGGAGTAGGCGACGGACAACGCGCCACCTTGGGCTTCAACGATTTGCCGCACCCGGAACAGCCCCAGACCATAGGCGTTGCGCCGGGTGGTGAGCAGCGGAGCCCGGCCCCAGTCCTCCAGCGGAATGGCGGGCGGTACCGGCTGCGTTTCGCGCACCGTCACTGCCACTCCGCCGCCGCCGGGCCGCGCTTCCGCCAGGAAACGGACGACAGCGGCCTCACCGCTGAAGTGCAGAGCATTGCCAAGAACTTCGAGCAAGGCTTTCAAGGACAACTCCGGATCGATGGTGAGGGAAGCACCCGTGACGTTGATTTGCCACGCTACCCGCTCGGCCGCCTCCGGCTGCAGCCGCCCGAAGCGCTCTTGTAAATCCTCGAAAAAATCCGCCGCCGGATAGCAGAGCAAATGCGGCGCGACCGGCCCCGAGGCGGACCTGACCGCCTGCAACTGGCGCGTCATGTCGAGCAGCAGGCCGCGGAGCGACTTTACTTCGGCGAGGACTTCGGCATCTGCGGCGATCTCGCCCAGCAGCGTGAGTTGCAGCTCCAGCGCGTTGAGCCCGTTGCGGATGTCATGGGTCAACTGGCCGATGAAGCGGTCAACCCGCGGCCACGGCACCAGCGGAACGGACGTAAGAGCAGGGGCGGAAGGAGGAGTGACGCTGGCGGCCATTATCATCATCGTGACAGAACGGTCGACAGACCGAATGCCATAAAGACACTTTGGAAGGCCGCTTGTTCTAAGAAACTTGCGTGCAGCGTAGCAAAAACGAACAGCCGGCGTCAATCCCGGCGACACCCGGCGCGGGAGAGACGTTCGCCTACGGCGGACCCCGGGGGCAGACGCGATTAGTAACTCATATCCTATGGTCTCCCTCCACTTTTCCCTGCGTCTTCCCCTCTCCGGACTGCTGTTGCTGGCTGCTTTTGCCTCGTTGCGGGAGGCCGCCGCACAGACGGAGGGAACCGGCGATCCTGCTCGGGGTAAAGCGTACTTTCAGCAAAATTGCGCCCTCTGCCACGCCGATAACGCGGAGATTGCCAAACAAGGTCCGAGCCTCGTGGGCGTGGTGGGGCGCCGGGCGGCTGCCATGCCCGGCTTTAGTTACACCAGCGCCTTGAGCCAGTCCGGCCTGACCTGGGATCCCGCCACCCTGGATCGGTTCCTGGCCGCGCCGACGTCCGTCGTACCCGGCACGGCCATGGTGATCGCGGTGGCGAAGCCCGAGGATCGCCAGGATGTGATCGCCTACTTGGCGACGCTCAAAGCTCCGACCGTCGCCGCCGCCGCCGCCGCCAGGCCAACCCCGCCCCGACCGGTTGGCGACCGGGGAGAGCCGCCGGTG
>CAXUFU010000188.1:0-5861 GCA_964250275.1 uncultured Chthoniobacterales bacterium
CGATAATCTGATCACCGGCAGCACCCGCAATATCGAGCATCTCGCGGGCGACGAAAACTTCCGTTACATCCGCATGGATGTCACCGAGTACATCTTCGTGCCGGGCCCGGTGGATTACATCTTCCACTTCGCGTCTCCGGCCAGTCCCATCGATTACCTGGAGCTGCCGATCCCGACCCTTAAAGTCGGCGCGCTGGGCACCCACAATGCGCTGGGGCTGGCGAAGGAAAAAGGCGCGAAGTTCTTGCTGGCTTCCACCTCGGAAACCTACGGCGACCCGCTGGTGCATCCGCAAAAGGAAGACTACTGGGGCAACGTCAACCCGATCGGCCCCCGCGGCGTGTATGACGAGGCCAAACGTTTCGCGGAGGCCATCACGATGGCCTACCATCGTTATCACGCCGTCGACACGAAGATCGTGCGCATCTTCAACACCTACGGGCCTCGCATGCGCCTGCGGGACGGCCGCGTCGTGCCGGCTTTCATCGGCCAGGCGCTGACGGGACAACCGCTGACCATCTTTGGCGATGGCAGCCAGACCCGCAGCTTCTGTTACGTCAGCGACCTGATCGACGGCATCTACCGGCTTTCCCAAAGCAACTTCCACGAGCCGGTGAACATCGGCAATCCGCGCGAAATGACCATCCGGGAGTTTGCCGAAGAGATCATCCGCCTGACGGAAACCGCCTCGCGCATGGAGTTCAAGCCGCTGCCGGTCGACGATCCCAAGGTGCGGCAGCCGGACATCACGCGCGCCCGTCAGGAATTGGGTTGGGAACCGCGGGTCGCCTTCGACGAAGGCATTCGGTTGACCATTGACTATTTCCGCGGGCAGATCACTTGATTCTGTTCGACAATATGCGCGACGTTGTTACGTTAAATCGCTCCGGCGCGCCACCCCTGCGCGTCTGTCCATAACGGCGGTCTGCTGCCGCTGGGCGCAATGTTCTTCTCCCCCATGAAAAACAAGTTTGTCAGTCTGCTTCTGGCCGCGCTTTGCGCGGTCCCGTCCGTCCCGTCTCTCCATGCGCAATATGGCGCGGGAGGTGGCGGCGCCCCGTTGGGCCCCGGCAGCATGGCGATCAAGGCCATCAACGTCTCGACCCCCACCACACCCGAGTTTCAAACCGTTTCCCAGGTTGAGAAGCGGTACACGCTGGGCAAGTGGCTCGAGGTGGAGGTGGAGTTTGCTTCCGTCGTGCCGGCCAAGGAGGTCACGTTCCGCTACAATATCCTCCTGGCGAATACGCTGCTGACCGGTGAGGTGACCCACGTCGATATTCTTCCCGGCCAAAGCTTGTTCTCGGTGATGTACGTCGCGCCGCGCGCCTTGGAGACGCTGCTGCGCGGGCAGCCGCTGACTTCGACCACGGTCCAGAACATCGACGTGCAAATTCTCCGGCCGGGCGTGACCGCGCCGCTCTCCGAGAGGATGCTGCGCCAGGGACCGGCCTTTTACAACAGCATGCAGCAGGTGCCCGGCATGGTCTTGAACAAGAGTCAGACGCCGTTTGCCTTCTTGTATTGGGATCGCTACGAACCCATCAAACCGTCCGGCGGCAGCCAACCATGACGCCGCGCCGCCGCTTCGACTGGTCCGTTTTGCTCCCTGGCTAGGGCAGCGCGGACGCGGCTGGCGTGCGGCCTCGTCTTTAACCCGCAGACTCCACATCTCGCCGTTTACCCTCGCGCTCTCTCCGGCCTGACCCTCATGGCAGCTCCTGCTCGCATCTTCAGCCTGAACCTTGGCACCCAGACCGTTGGCCTGGCGGAATTTCAGCGCGCCGAAAACGGCGGGGTCATGCTCCACTCCTATCGGCTGACCGAAATCCTCAGCGATCCCAGCGCCGAAAGTGCGCGTCTGCCGCAGACCCGCCTGGCGGTCAGCGAGATGAAAGATGCCCTGAAAATACGGGGCGGCCCGATCAACTACGCCATCTCCGGCCAGAATATCTTCGCGCGCTTCGTCAAGCTGCCCACCGTGGCCGAAGAGAAGGTCGAGCAGATTATCGGTTTTGAAGCGCAGCAAAACGTGCCGTTTCCCATCGAAGAAGTCGTCTGGGATTATCAACTCGTCGGCGATGGGAACAACGGGCAGGTGGAAGTCGTGTTGGTGGCCATCAAGTCCGATCTGCTCGATGACCTCAACGCGGTGACGGAAAGCAGCGGCTTCCGCACCCAGATCGTGGATGCGGCGCCGATGGCGTTGTACAACGCGTTCCGTTATAACTACAGCGACCTGCCTGGCTGCTCGCTCCTGGTCGATCTCGGCGCGCGCACGACCAACCTGATCTTTGTCGAACCGGGCAAGGTTTTTTCCCGCAGCATTCCTATCGGCGGCAATACTATTACTTCGAACCTGGCCAAGGAGTTCGGCGAAAACTTCACCGCCGCCGAAGAACGCAAAAAACGCGAGGGGTATGTCAGCCTGGGCGGCGCTTACGCGGACGACGCGAACCCGGTTATCGCGAAGGAATCCAAGATCATCCGCAACACGATGACCCGGCTGCACGCCGAGATCAGCCGGTCCATCAACTTTTACCGCGCGCAACAATCGGGCACTCAGCCGGCGCGCATCTTCATTTGCGGTGGCACGGCCAACCTGCCGTACCTGCGGGAGTTTTTTGGGGAAAAGTTTCAACTGCCAATCGAGTTCTTCAATCCGCTAAAAAACGTCACGGTGACCAGCAACGTGAACGTCGAGGAGGTGGTGCGTAACGCTCATCTGCTCGGGGAACTGGTCGGTTTGAGCCTGCGCGGCATCAACAACTGCCCGATGGAGTTGAATCTGCGGCCGACCAGCGTCGTCAACGCGCAGCGGATCGCCGCCCGGCGTCCGTTCCTGATCGTGGCCGGCCTCTGTCTGCTGCTGGCCCTGGCGGGTTGGTGGCTCTATCTCTCGCGGGCGGCTGAGATCGAGTCGACGGTCTTGGCTGGCATCAATGCCAAAGTCACCGACATGCGGCGGTACGAAGACCAGTTCAACGGCACCAAGGCAGATATTGCCAAGCTGGCTGCGAATGCCGCGCCGCTGACCGAGACCGTCGAAGAGCGGCAGTTCTGGGCGAGAGTGGTCAATGAACTTAATGACCGCCTGCCGGAGAAATATATCTGGATTACTATGCTGGAACCCACCGTGGGCGGCAAACCGTTGGCCATTGCCGATCCGGCTCATCCGCTCGGGCTCGGGCAGACAGCTGGAGGGCCGGCGACGCCCAAGGCCAATCCTGTCATCGACGGCCTCCATATCCGCGGCCTCTACCTGTACAACGATGAGAAGCGTGACCAAATCGTCTCGGAATATGTCGCCAACCTGCGTCAGTCGCCGTTGTTCAACCTCGATAAAAACGAACGTTCGATCATTCTCAACCGCACGCCGCAAAATGATCGGGATTGGGCGTTCAACTATGAGCTGCAGTTGACCCTGCGCCACCCGTTACCCGTGCATTGATGCCGCCGGCCCCTTTTCTCGCGCCATGAGCTGGGTTCGCAATAATCGCTTTCTCTCCGCGTATCTCGCGGTGCTTCTGATCGGCTTGGGAGTGCTGGGTTACCTCCTCTATTCGGCCTACGGACAGTACAGCCAGGTCTCTCAGGATTATCAAACCCAGGTGACCGAACTCAAACGCCTGCAAGCGCTCACGCCGTATCCTGACGCGCGGAACCTGCAGCGCTACAGCCAGGTCAAGCAGAACTACTCGGTCGCTGTGGCTGATCTCCAGAAGCAACTCGCCGAACGCGAGCCGGCGCCGGAAAATCCGCCGCCCACGCCGCTGCAGTTCCAGGACCGGCTGCGCCGCGTCGTGGACGAGATCGACAAGGCTGCCCTCCAGGCGGGCGTCGTGTTGCCGGAAAATTTTTATCTGGGGTTCGAGCAATACCGCGGCGCGCCGCCGGATATCGCCGCCACCCAAGGGCTGTCGTCCGAGCTGGATGCGATTCGGGATCTAATCACGATCCTAATCAAGCAGCACGTGACAAACATCGGGGCGGTGCGGCGGGCTCCGCTGCCCCATGAAGTCGGCAGCACGGTGGCGGCCGCCGAGACGGGCATCCGGCCCGGCCGGCCGCAGGCCGCCGTGAGCACCGCGCCGGAGTTGATCACGCGCAATGCCGTTGAGCTGGAGTTCACGTCGTTGCCAAGTGCTTTCCGGGAATCTGTCAATCTGATCACAAACGCTCCACGGCTCTATGTCATCTCTGCGCTGCAGGTGAAGAACGAGACGGATAAAGGGCCGCCGCGTGGTGGAGAGCAGATCGTCAGCAGTGCTCCCGCCTTCGGGCGTGGCCCGCCGCCGCCACCCGGACCTCCGCCAGGCCCGCCGCCGACGGATCAAAATGGCGTTCCGGTTCAACCCCTGCCGGAGAAGGGCCCGCCGCCACTGCGCTATGTCGTGGGGTTGGAAAAGGTGATCGTGGCGGCTCGCATCGATCTGATTAAGGTCGCGCCGCCGCGCTAGACTGGTGGCGCGCTCGGCTGGGCTCAACCTATCCCCTTTCGACTCCCTTTGTTATGACCTGGATCAAGCAAAACTACGACCGGTTCCTCGTGGCGCTTTTTTCCGCGTTGCTGCTGGCTTGCGCCGCGGCGCTGCTGTTCAACGCGCGCAACTTCAACTCCGTCTTCGCCAGCCTCAAGGATCAGGTTCCCCAGAAAAACACCATCCCCCAGGTCGATCAGGAGCGGGTGGTGGCGGAAGAGGGCAAACTGAGTAAGCCGGATCAGTGGGAAGGGCGCAACGTAAACGGCCGCCGCTTGCCCTTGTTTGTCTCCGTTCCCTATATTTCGAAGACCGATCTGGATGGCAAGGAGCAACTCATCGATCCGATCCAGGACACCTTGATGCTCCATCCGCCGGTGCCCAATACCTGGCTGCTGGCGAACAATCAGGATTTGTTGTCGCCCGATGTCCTGACCCAGGATACCGACGGCGACGGCTTTTCCACCCTGGACGAATGGGAATGGAAGACCGATCCAAACAACAAGGATTCGCATCCGCCTTATTGGAGCAAGCTCTTCCTCAAGCGCTTTGTGCGCATTCCTTTCCGGCTGCGCTTCGACGCGCGGAACGGGGACGTTCTGCAGATCAACACGCTGGATTTGGACGCGCCGACGCAGTTCATCAAGGTCGGCGATCAGGTCAAAGGCACCAAGTTCAAGGTGACCAAGTTCGAGCAAAAGTTTGCCTCGCGCGATGGCATCAACAAAGACGTTTCGGAAGTGACTTTGGTCAACACGGACACGGGCGAGCCGATCGTCTTGCCCAAGCAGGAGGAGGTCGATTCGCCGACCACTTACGCAGTCTTGACCTACCTCTGGACGGGTAAGGATTTCGCGGTCAAGAAAAACCAGGAGTTTACGCTCAAGCCGGAGGATAACGTGAAGTACAAGTGCGTGAACCTCAGTGACACGGACGTTACCGTGCTCAAGGAAGACGAGAAAAAGGAGCTGCACATCAAGATGCTGCCTCCTCCGAAGTAGCCAGGGCGTTTTCCTTGGCAGCAGAAGTCAGGCACCTGCTTGCGCGAGGGCGGACGTCAGCCGGTTCGTAGCGGCGTCCGAGTTTGGTTGGTAACGGAACGAGGCACTGTAAACAGGCTCTCTGCGCGGGACGCCGTGGTCGTGCATCTCGCCACCGTCGTTTTGGAAGAACCTGCAAATTATGGAGCCGCAAGGTTCGAGGCTCAGACCGGCGTGTTTGCCTAAAAAAAGATGCGTTTTGCGATAGACGCCGCGCTGGCGTTTGCGCTACACAGGACTCTGCCGTTGCGCCCCCCCAAAACAAGCTCCCCGGCGTTGGTTACCCATTTGCTTTCTGATCGAATTGCCATCGTACCCTCCTTTATGATTCGTTTCCGTC
>CAXUFU010000189.1:0-5834 GCA_964250275.1 uncultured Chthoniobacterales bacterium
CTGCGAGTTCGGAGCCCGCCCCGGCGGAAGCGCTGCCATGAAAATCACAGTGCAGCCACCGAGTAGCGGCTTCCCGGTTCGATCTGACTCAAACTTCCGCCACATCCATCGCGGGATGAACAGCTTGGGCAACCAAACGCACCCCTAGAGCCGCACAGACGCGGCTCACGGTATCGAAGCGTGGCACGCTCGCGGGGCGCAAGGCTTTGTACAGAGCTTCCCGAGTGATTCCAGCCGCTTTGGCAATCTCCGACATACCTCGAGCACGGGCAATATCGCCTAACGCGGCAGCCAGCAAAGCGGCATCATTGGCTTCCAAGATGTCGGTCAGGTAGGCCGCGACGGCGGTCTCGGTTTGAAGGTAAACGGCCGGATCGAACTCCGGCAAATCGGCCGCTTTGATACGTTTGTTCATCGTGTTTTCTCCCTTCAATCGAGCGAAGCTGATCAGGGCCTTGGCCCGTTCGGTGTCGTTTATCTGCGTGCGTTTCGAGCCCCCGGCCAAGACCACTATGATCTGGTTCCCGCGCTGGGTGAAATACAACCGCCAGCCCGCCCCCAAGTGGATGCGTAGCTCAAAGACACCTCCGCCCACCGGCTGCACATCTCCCATGAGACCGCGTTCCAACCGTTGTAATCGAACGATTACATTGGTCAACCTGACAATAGAAACTCCTTTAACGACCTTCCCATGGGCATTGACGTTGCGGTAGCGGTTGCCGCATGGTCGAAACCAGAAGCCGGATGAGAACAGCTCGCACATCTTATTCTCCATTCGACGGATGAGCAGCGCTCCGTCACGGCGGGAGTGTTTGAGTTCAGGGCGGTGCGGCAACGATATGGGCCAAGGCGAGCGCACCTTGGTGGTTTCGCTCCACGACGTGAGTCCCCTGACCCGCCCGGTGTTCGCCCTGATGCTGGACGAACTGGCGGCGCTGGGCGTGACCCAGTGTTCGCTGCTGGTCATCCCCGATCATCACGCGCGCGGGCACATGCTGGACGACCCGAGCTTCTGCCGATGGCTCGAGTCACTGGCCGCGCGAGGGCACGAACTGGTCGTCCACGGTTACTACCATCAGCGTCCGGCACATCCGGCCGAGACCGTCCGGCAGCGGTTCATGACCAAGGTTTACACCATGGGCGAAGGCGAGTTTTACGACCTGCCCCGCCAAGACGCGGCTGCGCTGGTGGCGCGGGCGCAAGCGGATTTTCGCCAGCTCTCCGCACCGGCCCCGACCGGTTTCATCGCGCCGGCCTGGCTGCTGGGAGCCGCCGCGGGTGAGGCGGTCCGCGCCGCCGGTTTTCGATACACGACATATCTGAGCGGGGTGCAGGATTACGCCGGGGGCGAGTTCATCCGCTCGCAGTCGCTCGTTTATAGCTGCCGCAACACTTGGCGCCGCGCTTGCAGCCTGCTTTGGAATCGTGCGCTCGAGCGACGGCTGCGCCGCAACCCCTTGGTGCGGCTCAGCTTGCACCCGCCCGACTACCACCACCCGTGCATCTGGCGGCAGATCCGCCGCCTGCTCGGAGAACTCCTGCGCACCCGCACCGTCTCGACTTACGATGCTTTTGTGTTGGGGAGAAGCCCCTGAATTTGGCAGGATGGCAGCCGCCATCCCCGCATGAAGGCCGATCTCCATCTTCACTCCCGTTACAGCAATCGTTCCGCGGATTGGCTTTTCCGGCGGTTCGATTTTCCGGACAGCTATTCGCAACCGGCCGAACTCCACGCGCTCCTGCGTGAGCGCGGGATGGATTTCATCACCTTGACCGACCACAACCGGATCGAGGGCTGCCTGGATATAGCCCATTTGCCCGGCGTTTTTATCAGCGAGGAAGTGACCACCTATTTCCCCGAGGACCGGTGCAAAATTCACCTGCTCGTCTGGGGGCTGACCGAGGCGCAGCATCGGGAGATCGGCAGCCTGCGGGAAAATATCTTCGACCTGGCGGCCTACCTCGCCACGGAGAACCTGGCGCACGCGGTGGCGCATCCGCTGTACAGCGTCAACGAAAAGCTGACCGTTTCGCACGTCGAACGGCTGCTGTTGCTTTTCCGCCATTTCGAGGGCGTCAACGGCCTGCGCGACGCGCTGCTCGGGACCACGTTTTGCCACCTCGTCGGGGCGCTCACGCCGGAGAAAATCGCGGACATGGCTCAACGCCACGGCCTCGCGCCGACGCACGCGGAACCCTGGAAAAAGGTCCTCACCGCCGGCAGCGACGATAAGGGCGGCATGTTCGCAGGCCACGTTTACACCGAGACCCCGGCGGCCGATTCCCCGGCGGCTTTCCTGGCCCACCTTCGGGCCGACGAAGTGGCGACGCACGGCCATGGCGGCACGCCGTTGATCCTCTCGCACAGCCTCTACAAAACGGCCTTTGCCTTCGCCAAAGACAAGTTCCTCAAGAGCCCGACGCAGACGCCGGCGTTGCTCGAGAAAATGTTTGGACGCTTCATGGAGGGGCGAAATCCCACCGAATTTACGTTTGCCGAGAAGCTCAATTTTTTGGCCGAAGGCATTCTCAGCGGCAAGGTGTTCGAGCTGGCCAAGCCGGCCAATGCCTCCCTTTGGCGCGAGCTGGCCAGCTATTTTTCGCAGCCTTCAGTCAAAGCCGCGCTGGCCCGCCAAACCTCCGGCGTGGCGGAGCCGGAACGCCGTGCTTTCCTCATCGCCAACCTCTTTACCAACCAGCTCGCGTTCCGTTTTTTTTCGAAGTTTGTGGTCGAACTTACCGGCGGCAACATGATGGAAGGCTTGCAAGCCTTGAGCGCCATCGCGCCGCTGGCGCTGTTGCTGAGCCCGTATTTGTACGCGTTCAAGAGCCAGTCGCCCAACCGGGTGCGATTGCGCGGCCTCAGCGCGGCGATTGCCGGCGATCTGCCGCCGGCCTTGCGCAATCGCAAGCGCGCCTGGTTTACGGACACGCTCGAAGACGTCAACGGCGTCGCCACGACCATCCAAAAAATGGCTGCGGCGGCGGTGCTGGCGGGCCACGATCTCACGGTGGTCACCTCCCGCTCCCAGATCGAGATCAGCGGCATTCCCCTGATGAACTTTGCTCCCGTGGGCGAGTTCGAGATTCCGGAGTACGAACTGCAAAAGCTGACGTTTCCGCCCATCCTCGAGATGTTGGATTACATCCAGCGCGAAGGCTTTACGGAGGTCATCATCAGCACGCCGGGCCCTATCGGGATCACGGCGCTGCTGGCCGCCAAGATGCTCCACTTGCGCACGGTCGGCATCTACCACACGGATTTTCCGCAGTACGTGCAAATCCTGACCGAAGACCACTTTATGGAATCGCTCGCGTGGCGTTACATGTATTGGTTCTATCATCAGCTCGATCTGATCTACGTGAACTCCGAGCAGTATCGGACCTCCTGGATCGAGCGCGGCATCGACGGGGCACGGATCAAAATTTTGCCCCGCGGGCTGGACACCCGGCTTTTCCACCCGGCCCGGCGGGATCCCGGTTTTTGGCTCAAACGCGGCGCGCAACCGGGCGAATTGATGCTGCTGTACGTCGGGCGCATTTCGCTGGAAAAAAATCTCGACGTTTTCGCGCAAGCGCATCAGTGCGTGCGCGCGGCCGGCCTGCGGGTACGCGCGGCGTTCGTGGGCGACGGCCTCTACCTTAAGACCTTGCAACGCCTGCTGCCGGACGCCTGTTTCACCGGGTACCTGGCGGGTGAAGACCTGGCCCGCGCTTTTGCTTCGGCGGATATTTTCGTCTTCCCGAGCATCTCGGACACGTTTGGCAATGTGGTGATCGAGGCGCAGGCGAGCGGGCTGCCGGTCATCGTCTCGGACCAGAAAGGTCCGCAGGAACTGGTCGAAAACGGCGTGACGGGCCTGGTGACACGGGGTTTGGACGTCGACGATGTCGCGCGGGCGATCCTGCGGCTCGGGCAGGACCCGGCGGAGCGGCGCCGGATGGCGGAAGCGGCGCGGCGCTCGGTCGAGAGCCGCAGTTGGTCGACGGCCGTCGAGAAGTTCTGGAGTATGTCGCCGCCGTAAAGCTGTGAGGTGCGGCGCGTGCTAGGAACAGGAAGCGTGAAAACAGCGCCGTCGCCGGCCGGCACCCGAAACCGGCCCGAGTTCCTGATTCTGTTCGTGCTCATCGCCGCCGGCCTGGCGATCTACGGGCGGACTTTGGGTTACGGGTTTATCACGTTCGACGATCCCGGCTACGTCTACGAGAATCCGCATGTCAGCGGCGGATTGACTTGGCCCGACGTGCGGTGGGCGTTTGTGTCGGTCGAGCAATCGAATTGGCATCCGCTCACCTGGCTCTCGTTACAAGCGGATGCCCAGCTCTACGGCTTGCATGCGGGCGGCTACCACCTGACGAACCTCCTGCTGCATCTGGCAAACGCCGTCCTGCTGTTTCTGTGGCTGCGCGTGGCCACGGCCGCGCTCTGGCCCTCGGCGCTGACCGCACTGTTCTTTGTCGTGCATCCGCTGCACGTGGAATCGGTCGCGTGGGTCACCGAACGCAAAGACGTGCTGAGCACGCTGTTCTTTTATCTGACGCTGCTCGGCTATACGCGCTACGCCCAGCGTGGCGGGTGGCGTTACTATGCGGCCGCGCTGGTCTGTTACATCTTGGGGTTACTCGCCAAACCCATGTTAGTCTCGCTCCCGGCGCTGCTCGTCCTGCTGGACTACTGGCCGTTGCGGCGTTGGCAAACAGGGGCGGGGCTGCTCCGGCGGCCAGGCTGGCTGCTGTTGGACAAGGCGCCGTTTGTGGTCCTGGCGGGAATCTCCGCCCTGGTCACGTTGCTGGTGCAGCACCATGGCGCGGCCGTCGTGCCGCTGGCGGCGGAGCCGGTGAGCTATCGGATCGGCGCGGCGTTTCTGGGCTACGTGACCTACTTGGGCAAAACATTTTATCCGGTCCATCTCGGCATCTATTATCCGTTCTGGCGGGGTGAATCCTACGCCCTGTCCCTGGTGTGGGGCGGTGGCTTGATCGCCGTCCTGGCCGGGGCGCTGTGGCTGCGGGGGCGGATGCCCTGGCTGGTCGTCGGCTGGGGTTGGTTTATCGGGACGTTGATCCCCGTCATTGGGTTGGTGCAGGTGGGTGGGCAAGCCGTGGCGGACCGCTACACCTATCTGCCGCACGTGGGCTTGTTCGTAATGATTTTTTGGACGGCGGCGGACGTCTGGCAGCGCCACCCAGCGGCCCGGGCGCCATTATGGGCCGCGGCGGGTCTGGCGGCAGCGGCGTGCCTCGGATTGAGCATCCGGCAGGTGAGCTACTGGAGCAGCAGCGCCGCGCTCTTTGCGCACACGCTGCAAGTCGCCTCGCCGTCCGGGCGGCTCTACCATCTGCTCGGCGACGCGCTGCTGGCGGACAATCAGATCGAAGCCGCCGGCGTGGCTTACCGGCAGGCCTTCCGCTGGCAGCCGCAGGACAAGGATGTGGCGTTGCAATTGGGCATGATCGACGTGCGGCAGCAGCGTTGGACGGAGGCGCAGCAAGCTTTCAGCCGTCTGGCCGAGCAGCCGAACGCCGACGTGCGCGCGCTGAACGACGATGCTTCCGCCCTCGTCCATCTCGGCCGCATCGAGGAGGCGCGCAAGATGTACGAACGCGCGCTGCGCCAGGATGGCAGTTATGCGTTGGCCCACTTTGGGTTGGCCGATCTTCTCAATGCGCGCGGTGATACAGCGGCGGCGGCGTACGAATACGAGTGTGGGTTGGCGCTGCGCGACGATTGGGTTCCGGCCCTGGCCAAGTTGGCGTGGATCGACGCCCAGAGTTCCGCGAGTCAGCCGCACGCCGCCGCGGTGGCGTTGGCCGGGCGCGCGGTGGCGTTGACG
>CAXUFU010000190.1:0-5828 GCA_964250275.1 uncultured Chthoniobacterales bacterium
GGCCCGCGAAATCCGCCGTGAGCGTCCGCGGGTTTTCGCCTTCGAGACACGGCGCCAGCCCGAGCTCGGCTGCCGAGCGCCCGCCCAGGGACGCGGCCGGCTGGGCCAGAAGCTCCGCCGCGGCCCGGTTGGCCAGGCGCAAGCGGCCGGATTCGTCGAAAGTAAAAACCGCCACGTCGATCACTTCCATCACCGCGTGCAGGAGAGAGGTGGCTTCGATCGCCTCCTGCCGCCGGGCGACGAGCGTCTCGCCCAACGCGTTGATTTCCTGCATGACCTCGCCGAGCGCGTCGTCGCGGCGGGCGCGCCGGGAGCGCAGCGAATAATCCCCTTCCCGCAACGCGGCGAGCAGATTGGTCAGCGTTTGCATGGGGTAAACCACGCGCTCGCGGACCGCCAGCACGCAACCGAGCCAGCACCCGAGGACCAGGACGGAAAACGTCCACTCGACCTTGGCCGGATGGTCGCCGGTCCAGAGCAGAACCAGGCACACCAGCACCGCTGGCAGACCCGCTACCAGGGTCAGAAGTTGTATAGCGCGCTCATGCGAAAGCACCGGGCGCGGCTGCCGGAGCGTGGCCGAGAGCCGCGGAGTCTCTTGTCCAGCCGGAAGTTCAGTGATCCGTCTCTGGGTCACCGGCCCGGAAGCGGGTGGCAGAATCAGGTCACTCATGCCGGGGGGCTGCTGGTTCAACAGCCGTACTGTTGCAAGCGGCGGTAGAAAGCGCTGCGGCTTAGCCCCAGCGCGGCGGCGGCGGCAGGCGCTTTCCCGCCGTGGCGGGCGAGCGCCTTTTGGATCAGAAAGCGTTCGACTTCTTCCAGGCTCATCTCCTCGAGCGCGGGCGCCGCCGCCGCCGTCGGCTTGGAGCCGCCGGATAGACGGAGATCGGCGGCGCGAATCGTTTCCGAGGCCGTGAGCAAGACGGCGCGCTCGACGGCGTGATCGAGTTCCCGCACGTTGCCCGGCCAAGGGTGAGACAGCAGGGCGGCGATCGCCGTTTCGTCGAAACCGCGCACGGGGCGGCGGTAGCGGGCCAGGTGTTTGCGCAAGAAATACGCGGCCAACCCGGGGATGTCCTCCGGCCGTTCGCGCAAGGGCGGAAGGTGCAGTTCCACCGTGTTGAGCCGGTAGAGCAAGTCGCGCCGGAACCGGCCGGCGGCCACCTCCGCGTGCAGGTCCGCGTTGGTGGCGGAGATCAGACGCACGTCGGCGTGTTGCGTCCGGGAAGAACCGACGCGTTCGAACTCGCCGGTCTCGAGCAACCGGAGCAGCTTCGCCTGCTGCGGCAGCGGCACGTTGGCGATTTCATCCAGGAAAAGCGTGCCGCCATCCGCCAGCTCGAAACGGCCGATCCGGTCGGCTTTCGCGTCGGTGAACGCGCCTCGCACGTGGCCGAAGAGTTCGCTTTCATAGACGCTCTCGCTCAAGCCGCCCATGTTGACGCTGACCAGCGGCTTACCCGCGCGTGTACTGGCGGCATGCAACGCGCGCGCCGCCAACCCTTTGCCGGCTCCGTTTTCGCCCGTGATGAGGATGGGCGCATCCGAGGGGCCGACGCTCGCGATGGTTTCGAGCACCGGCCGCATGGCCGCCGAACGCGCCACAAAGTCGCCGCCGGCGGCGCTGGCAAGGCCGGCCGCAGCGTCGCAATCGCGGCGCAGGATGTCGTTCTCCGCTTCGAGCCTTGCGTTGAGACGACGCATCCCAGCGAGTTCGAGCTGCGTGCGCACGGTCGCCAGAACGCGCGCGTTTTCCCAGGGCTTCTGCAGGAAATCCCGCGCCCCCCGGCGCATTGCTTCGACCGCCAGATCGACCGTAGCCCAGGCCGTCATCACGACCACTGGCGGGGCGTCCTCGAGGGCGAGCAGGCGAGAAAGGAGGTCGAGCCCTTCGCGGCCGCTGGTGGTGTCGCGCGTGTAATTGAGATCGATCAGCACCAGCGCAACGCTCGCCGACTGCGCCGCGGCCACCGTCTCCTCCGGCGACGTGGCCAGCATGACCGGATAACCTTCGCCTTTGAGCAGGAGCCGCAGGGCGTCGCGCACCGCCGCCTGGTCGTCGGCGATGAGGAGACGCGGCCGGCCTTGGGAGGCGGCTGGATTGTTCATGGGGTTAATCGTGGGGGCAACACCGCGCTAACTCAAGTGAGTTGGTGCGGAGAGCGTCCCAATCGTGGGACGAATGTATGCCGGCAGCGGGACGAGCCTGAATGGTACATCAAGAGACAAGCTTTTGTAGACCCCTACGCGGCAGCTACTTAAATAAGTCAGAATTTCTTGGCACGGTGCCTGCAAATAGGGCGCCAAGATGATAATCCTCGCTCAACCACCGAAAAGCCTTTTCCAAGATCGTCCTTGGCCCCAGGACCCCATCGTCTTCCCGCGCCTTTCCCTGCCGGCGCTCGGCGGCCTCGACTACAACGACCCCGCTGAGTCGCTGCTGCGCTTGTTGCTCGTGCTTTGCCTGCTCATCTCTCTGGCGGTCTGTTTCCACCGCCGCGCTCCTCACCCCGCGATGGTTGCCGGAGGTGCGGCCACGCCGCCGCTCGTTGTCCCGCAAACCCTGCCCCGGGTCTCCGGGGTCTAAGCGAGCCAGGGACCGCTGCCATCTCCGATGCACCCCAACGGCTCGACTCCTATCCCCGACGCTTCTTCGCCGCGGCCCTTCGCACCGGTGAGCCACGGCATGGACGTGGTGCGTTCGCCCCAGCATGCCCGACGCCGCCGGCGCCGGCGCTGGGTGGGTATCGTGGGCGCGGTGCTGGCGCTGGGGGTCGCCACCGTCCTGGTCGCGCGTTTGCGGCCGGCGCTTTCCTCGGTGCCGCGCGACGCCATCTGGATCGATACCGTGCGCCGGGGCGAAATCATCCGGCAGGTGCGAGGGCTGGGCACGCTCGTGCCGGAAGAGATCCGCTGGATCGCCGCCGCGACCGACGCCCGCGTGGAACGCATCGCCGTGTTCCCGGGTGCGACCGTGCAACCGGACACCGTGTTGCTGGTCTTGAGCAACCCGGAACTGGACCAGAGCGTGCTCGACGCCGATGCCGCGGTCAAGGCGGCCCAGGCGCGCTTGGTCAATCTGCGCGCCCAACTCGAAGGCGAGTTCCTGGAACGCCAGTCCGCCTACACGAAGGCGGAAGGCGACCGGGAAACCGCCGTCGCGCAGGTGGAAGTCGACGAGCGGCTGTCCAAACAGGGTCTGATCGCCGCCGTGGAACTGAGAAAGGCGCAGATCACCGCCAAAGAACTCATCGCGATGTGCGACATCGAGCGGCAGCGGGTCGATTTCAACCGGCAATCGGTTGACCCGCAAGTGGCCATCGCGCAGGGCGATCTCGAGCAAGCGAAAGCGCAGGCGGCGCTGCGCCACACGCAACTCGACGCCCTGCAGGTGCGCGCGGGCATGAGTGGTGTGCTCCAGATCGTCCCCGTCGAGGTCGGCCAGCGCATCACCGCCGGCACCAACGTCGCCCGGGTCGCGGATCCCACGCGGTTGAAGGCGCAGGTCAAGATTCCAGAAACGCAGGCGCGCGACATTCAACCCGGGTTGTCGGCCGCGCTGGATACCCGTAACGGTATTGCCCAAGGCCATGTCTCCCGCGTCGATCCGTCCGTGCAGGAGGGTACGGTGCTGGTGGATATCACCTTCGGTAACAATGCGCTGCCACGCGGCGCGCGTCCCGACCTGAGCGTCGAGGGGATCGTCGAGCTCGAACACATCGACGATACGCTCATCGTGGGCCGACCCGCTTTTGGGCAGGAAGACGGGACGGTGAGCCTCTATCGCCTCTCGCCCGACGGCACCGAGGCAACGCGTGCAAGAGTGAAACTCGGGCGCGGCTCGCTGAGCACCGTCGAGGTTCGCGCGGGCCTGCGCGCCGGGGACAAGGTCATCCTTTCCGACACTAGCAATGCAGACAGAAACAGCGACACGATCCGGCTGGATTAAAGGCGGCAAGCGCTGCCCGCCAGACTTTTATGAACACCGCAACGCACCCCGATACTTCCATCCTTATCCACCTCGACGGCGTCAAGAAAGTCTTCCTCACGGACGAGGTCGAGACCCACGCGCTTGGCGGCATCTACCTGGACATTCACGCGGGCGAGTACGTGTCCATCGCCGGGCCGTCCGGCTGCGGCAAGAGCACGCTCCTATCCATCATTGGGTTGCTGGACTCCCCGACCGAGGGTAGTTACACGCTCAACGGACGGGAGGTGGCACAACTTTCCTTTGCCGAGCGCGCGCGCATCCGCAACCGCGAGATCGGCTTCATCTTTCAGAGCTTCAATCTTATCGGCGACCTCTCGGTTTTTGAGAACGTCGAACTGCCGCTAACTTACCGCGGCGACGTCAACGCCGCCGCGCGCAAGAGCCGCGTCAACGAGGCGCTCGAGCGCGTGGGCATGAGTCATCGCAACCGGCACTTACCCAATCAGCTTTCCGGCGGCCAGCAACAGCGCCCGGGCGGGGCCGTGGCGGGGGCACTTGCCGGCCACCCCTGCGTCTGGCGGGCCGACGAGCCCACGGGCAATCTCGATTCGCGTAACGGCGAGGCGGTCATGAACTTGCTCAGCGAACTCCACACCGCCGGCGCGACGATTGTGATGGTCACCCACGACGACCGCTACGCGCACCGCGCGGACCGCACGGTGCACCTCTTAGACGGTCGCGCGGTCGGCGACCAGAAATCGGGCGCCGCGCCCGTCGCGCTCAGCGCCTGACCCGCACGTGACCAAACCCAACTACTTGGACGGGCACGCTCCGTTGACGCTCCGTTGTGCCCCTTACCGTTAGTTCTGAGTGCGCGTCACCGACGTGCAGACAGTCAGGGGCACGACGGAGCGTGCCCGTCCAAGTAGTTGGATAGCTGATGGGCACATCCATGACCACGCTCCTCCAGGAACTCCGCCAGAGCTTGCGCTCGCTCGCGCGCCAGCCGCTTTTCACCGGTATGGCCGTCGCCTCGCTGGCGTTGGGCATCGGGGTGAGCACGGTGATTTTCAGTGTGGTTTATGGGCTGCTGCTGCGACCGCTGCCTTACCCGCACCCGGCTGAGCTGGTGCACGTGGGCATGGGCAAACCGATCTTTGCCGACCAGGGAGCCTTTGCCTTTCTTCCGCCCGCCGCTTTGAAGGCTCTGCGCGCGGACCCTCAGTCGGGTCTGTCGAGCGTCGGCGGCTTTTGCTATGACTACGCGAATCTTACCGGCGTGCCCACCCCGGTGCAACTCACCGCCGGGCTCGTCACGGCCGGATATTTTCGTACCTACGGTGTCGCCCCCGAGCGAGGGCGCATTTTCATTGACGCGGATGTCCGGACAGTCGACGCGGGGACGGCCATCCTGAGCGATCGGCTGTGGCGCACGCAGTTTCACGCGGATGAAACCGTGCTCGGCCGCACGATCATACTGGCAGACAAGCCGCGCACGGTCGTCGGGATCATGCCAGCCAGCTTCAAGGAGCTCAACGACGGCGTTGATCTGTGGCTGCCGCTCGCAGACCACGGCCCGGAGCTGACCGCCGAGACCCAGCGGCGCTTTGAAACCACCGCTCGGCTGGCCGACCCGAGCGAGGCCGGCCGCACGAAACTGCGCGCCTTTTTAGCCACGCTCTCCGCCCGGCTCGCGCAAGACGATCCCGCGCACTACAAAGATTGGCACCTGGAGTTCCACCCGCTGGCGGGCAACATCCTGATCGGCCCGGCCGCGACGCGCGGACTTTACCTGCTGCTGGGCGCGGTCGGCTGCGTGTTGCTCGTCACCTGCGCGAACGTGGCCAATCTTCAGCTCGTGCGCGCCGCCTCCCGCCGGCGCGAGACCGGCGTGCGC
>CAXUFU010000191.1:0-5817 GCA_964250275.1 uncultured Chthoniobacterales bacterium
GTGCCCGGTTCGGGCACGAGCAGCGCTCCGGTGCTAAATTGCGTCACCAGCCCCTCGGGAGTCGAGGTCGTGGCGGTCGTCGCCCCTGCGTCGCCTTCGGTGTAGACGCTGGCGACGGAAGATTCACTCTCGGTGCCGTCGAGCCCCACGGGTGGCACGGCATTGGCCAAAAGGCTGCCGTCCTCTTCGCCGCCTTCTGTCTCGGTCACGTCGAGCAGCAGATTGCCGTTGGCGGGGTTGTAATGAAAAGCCGACGTCAACGGGATGACGATGTCGAACGGCGCCGGCCCGTTCATGCCGGTCGTCGTCGCGCCGGTGCTCGCCACGGTCAGGGGCGCGTCGTAGACGGTCACCGCGTCCGCGCCCACGTTGCTGGCGAAGGTGGTGCTGAGGTTGCTGGCGTTGTTGCTGGTCGTCGAAAGCGTGATCTGGATGAGGGGAATTGTGCCGCTGAAGACCCCCGCATCCGCGCGCGTCGGCGCTTCGATCCCCACGCGAAAAGCGATTTCGGCAATTTCCGCGCCGCCGGTAAACGCGCTGAACTCGGAAGCGTTGTAGACCTGCTGGTAGCGCAACGGGGTCGGGGACGGAGTGAGGCCGTTCGTGTTGTTCGGGAACAGCGGGAGGAGGCTCGACGTATCGCCGTACGTCGTATTGGCCGGCTGGTCGTTGCCAAAAGGATCGTTCTCATCCGGCAGGTAATTGGGAGCAATGACACTCTGCGCCCAAGTGCTCGCGGCCGGCAGACAGCACGCGGCCGCCAGCGCCAAGGTGCAAGCGAGGTACTGCGTTTTACCCAAAAGGGGCTTGTACATAATAGTGTCTCAGGTGGCGCGGGATACGTTCGCGGTGAGGCGGCGCGGGCCGCCAAAGATGGCACTTCTTGTCGTTATGCTTCTGCCCCGGCTACGGCGTCGCGGTGGGCGACGGCACCGGCGTCGGGGTGGCGACCGGAGCGGGCGCGCTTTCTTTGATCGTCACCCGGGCGACATCGCGTTTGCCGACGTGCAGGCCGGGGCTGGCCGAGAACAAATCGATATAGAAACTGCGCGTGCTGTTGCCGGATTTCCCTCGGTTCAGAATCTTGACTTCGAAAGTCTTCGGCGCGGTGTCTCCGGCTGGCCAGGTGAGTGTACCGGTCTTGTTTTCGAAGTTAGCGCCCGGCTTGGCCGACCCCGCGCCGAGACCTGGCTTGGTCTCGAAGCGGACGCTCATCGGTCCGGTGCTGCTTCCCATCCGCTGCACGGTGATGGCCACGGTTCCGGCGTTTTCTTTGACCGTGTAAGAGGACGCGCTGAACTCCGCCTCACCGGCAGGCGCCGTGGCGGAAAAGATGTCGGTGATCGGCAAAATGGCCGGGTTGGCGGTGCCATCCACCAGCCCGGTGACGCCGGCGTGCGCGGTGCCGTAAAAATCCTGCAAGGTTTGCAGCAGATTGTAGTGCGTAAGCCCAAGTTGGGGATTCGTGTTCAGGCTCAACTCGTTGTAATTGCCGGGGATAACGTTCTGGCCCAGGATGAAGGTCGGAATCTGATTGGAGGCCAACTCGGGCGCATCGTTATCGCCGTCCTCGTCGTCGTTTTCGTCGAAGGTGATCACGAGCAAACTATTGTGGGTCATGGCCCATTGGGCATAGGCGCTCAGGTTGGCCTGCAGGAAATTGTCGCCCTGCGTGATGGTGCCATCGTGGATGTCGTCTTGCTCGTTGGGAATGACGAATGACACCGTTGGCAAGGAGTCGAAGTTCCCTTGCGGGAAGGCGCTGAAGGGTTGGTTGACCGAGGCCGGCAACTGGTTGTTCGCGGCCGTGGGACTGTCGCTTTGCCAGTTGGAAGCCGGGTTGTGTTTGCGCTCGTACTCGTTCAGCCGGAAATCGAGGGTGTAACTATCCTCGAGATAGCCGACGCTCGGCAGCGTTTCCGAGTAGATGGCGAAGGTCTTGCCGGCCGCGATGAGTTCGGCGCCAAGGTTGGCCGTGGTAAAGGGAGTTGTCGACGAGATCGTGTCGCCAACGACGCCTTGGTTGAAGCCGCTGAAAATATCGAGGTAGTTCGGCTGGCTGGGATGTTCGATCGCGTGGGAATTGGTGAAGACCGCACCCATCCCAGCCAGTTGATTGAAATACGGAGCCTCGGCCGTATTGCCGATGATTTCGTCGTACGAGTGGTTTTCCTCGATGACCACCACCACGTGCGCCGGTACTTCTTGCGCGACGGCCAGGAACGGCAGGCCGAAAAGGGCCAGCGCCAATGAGAACAGGCGCGCCTGGAACCGGGAGGGGCGTTGCATAAGTTGAAGTCAGGTCGTGCCGCGAAATCTGGCAGGTAGCCGGACGGCGATTCCGGCTGAGCCCATGTTGATCGTGCTCCAGAGGCCCGTAAAGCAGCGTTGATGTGACGTTTTGTTCACGCAGAAATAGGAAGGCAACCGCTGTGACGAAATCTTCACCTGCGCCTGGTTTGCCCTCGCTAAGCGAGGGCGGAAGATGACCGCGATGAAAGAGCGGAATTGCACGGGCTTCTTGCTGACCGCGACGCTCGGTTGCCTACTTGTTTGCGGGGGTGCCAGGGCACAAACCCAAATGGAGACGCTGACCGGAACGGTTGTCCCCGGCAATGACGAGGATTATTGCTTGCTGCTTTTCGCGGCCAATAACGTGGTCACGGCGCAATATCTGCCCGTCGAACAGGAGGCGGGTGACAGCACTTTTAGCGTGCCGGTCGCGGTCCCGGTCGCCGGGTCGATCACGGAGGTGGCAACCATTCTCAGTGTCTATGGTGGCAATGGGGGCGTGAACGATTCTCCGCTCGCTGCGGTCGTGAACGCGACGACAGCCAGTGCGGCGACAGCCACTGCGGCTGCTAACGGGATGAATGGCCCGGAGACTTTTTCAAGCACCTTCAGCGGCGCGGACGAAGTCACGCTGTTCAGCGATCTCGAGAAGGGTGACTCGCCGAGTTTGAACGCGTTACAGACTTTCTTTACGGGTAATGCGAGCCAGTTTGTGACGTTGACCAATGGCTACGGCGCTGGTGATGTCGAAGCGTTTTCGCAGATCAATCCGGGCGCAGCGACGTTCGAGCTCGAGGTGCCTGAGCCGGGTTCAGGTTGGCTGCTACTCGGCGGCGCGGCGGTTTTGGTTGTGATCGCGCGCGGGAAGATCGGCGTAGCTGCGCCTTCCAAAAACCGGTAGGGATGGGTCTCCGACCCGGTCCCTAGTTGTCAGGCCACCGTGCCCGGCAGCGGATCGCGCCATACACAGGTACGCTTTCCCAGACAGTCGGGGACCCATCCTGAGACCCATTCCTACCCGTTTTTGGAGCCGCTTCGCGGCGGGACTAGGGCTGGAGCAGGTACTCGACAGCCTTTTCCAACTGCTTGTCCTCACCCGTGGCGACCGATTGATAATCGTTGGCTACCTTGATATCGGGCTCAATGTCGGCGTGTTCCATGAAGCCGCCTTGCTTGTCCAGGAAGCCGACCTCCGGGATGCCGAAGTACAAGGTGGGATCGATCTGCGTTTCCCACCACACCGCCGTTCCTGTGCCAGGAACGGGCATGCCAATCAGCTTGCCGATGCCCAGCGCCCGATAGGTCCAGGGAAAGAGGTGGGCGTCGGAATAA
This sequence comes from uncultured Chthoniobacterales bacterium, assembly GCA_964250275.1. Classification (GTDB taxonomy): domain Bacteria; phylum Verrucomicrobiota; class Verrucomicrobiia; order Chthoniobacterales; family SZAS-18; genus CAXUFU01. The sequence goes on from CAXUFU010000191.1 coordinate 3,625, forward strand.
TTGCTTTCGCCGATCAACACCACGGATTTCTTATCCCACTTGTTGGAAGGTTCTTCGCCGATAATGCGGCCCCGCGGATCGAACTTGAGGTATTCATGCCCGCTGAGCAGCGTCGCCAGCTCGTCGTGCAGATTGCCGCCGCCATTAAAGCGCGTGTCCACGATCAACGCCTGCTTGCCACTTTCGCGGCCCAGCACTTCCGAGAAGGTCTGCCGATAGCTGGCGTCGTTCATGCCGCGAACGTGCACGTAGCCGATCTTGCCGCCGGATAGTTTATCCGCCAATTCGCGCCGGCTCTTGACCCAACGCTGGTAGAGCAGCTCTTCCTCTTCCGCCTGCGTAATGGGTTTAACCGTTTCATCGAAGCGCGTGTTTTTGACCGGATCGAAGACCGAGAGCAGCACGGGTTTGCCCGCCTGGCGATTCAGCAACGGACACCAATCGGCGCCGGCCGCGATCGTCTCGCCATTGATTTTCTCTATGATCAAGCCGGGGACGATCTTCGATTTCGCGATGTCCAGCGGGCTCTTTTCGATGACCTCGGCCACCTTTAAACCCGGACCTGTATTGGTATGATCGTATATTACTCCGAGCGGTGCGTTGCTGTCTCCGTCGTGCGGATGCCAGATGTAACCGCCGCCGGTGTGCGAGGCGTTCAACTCGCCCAGCATCTCGCTGAGCATTTCCGCGAAGTCGTAGTTGTTGTTAATGAAAGGCAGGAACTTCTGGTAAATCACTTTGTAGCCGGCCCAGTCGACGCCTTGCATATCCTGGACGTAAAACTTCTCCAGCGTTTGCCGCCACGCATGATCGAAGATGTAGGCGCGCTCGGCCGCGGGCTCGAGGTACATCTCGGCCGCGAAATGAACCGGTTCTAACTTGGCGCTATCGAGGCTGATCTTCCCGATGTGCCCGCCCGCCAGGATGAAGGCATTCTTGCCATCCTTGTCGATCAGCACTTGGGACGGATCATCCTCGCCCCGCGCCCGGGCATTCGCCCCTTCGGGCATGGTCCCGATCTGTTTGGTTTCCTTGTCGCGCAGCTTGTTCTGCCAAATCGCGTATCCCTCTTCGTTCTTACTCAGATAGATGAGTTGTTCGCCGTCCGGGGTGAGGGCGGCATCCTGGAGATCGGTCGAATTGATCGTCAGCCGCTCCGTCCGGTCCTCGTAATTCTTGAACTCGATTTCGACGGGCTCTTTCTTCTTGTCGTCGTCGTCTTTCTTGTCGTCGGGCTTCTTGTCTTTATCGTCGGGCTTCTTGTCCTTGTCCTCGGGTTTTTTATCCTTGTCGTCGGACTTCTTGTCCTTGTCTTTATCCTTGTCCTTTTTGGCGTCGTCTTCGGTTTTCTTGACGATCTCATACTCGGCTTTGCTGAGCTTGAAGCGGTCGTACGCTTTCTGGTTGAGGAAGAGCGCAAAGGCGTCCGCCTGTACCCCGGCCCCGCCGCCCGTGCCGTGCAGGCCTTGGCGATCGCTGAACCACAGGATCGCCTTTCCATCGGGTGTGAAAGACGGATGAACGTCCTCGTAACCGCTGTTGGTAAAGTTCGTCAGTTGCTGCTTGCCTTCGGCGTCGACGATCCCACATTCGGCCGACCAGCGGTGCGGATCCATGAACTGCACCGCAAACCACTTGCCATCCGGCGACCAGTTGTACCATTGGTCGCCGTCGGAATAGGAGTAGTTGTGATCCCCGGAAAGGATCAGGCGTGTCTGCTTGTTGTCGAGATTGAGCACCTTGAGCGTGGTGCGGTTTTCCAGGTAGGCGACTTCCTTGCCATCGGGCGAATAGGCGGGTTGGAAGTTCTCCTGGCCGTTGTCCAGGATGGGCTTGATATCCACGACCGTGGCATTAAAGAAGTAGGGCTCATCTTCCTTGGGCTGCTTGATGCTGGCCTCGTAAAGGTTCCAGGACTTGTCCGTCTCGCCCGCGAAGACCAGCCGGCGGCCGTCCGGGCTGAAGGAGACGCTGCGTTCCTGGCCCGCCGTGTTGGTGACGCGCTTGGTGTTGCCATGCTCGGTGGAGGCCACGAAGATGTCGCCGTGCGCGACAAAGGCGATTTCCTTGCCGTCGGGGTTGAGCGAGATCTCGGTGGCCCCGTCGCTCATATCGACGACCTCGACCTTGCGCTCGGTGTCGCCGAAGCCGACCTGGATCGGGACTTTCTTCGGCTCCAGAGCCCCACTCGGC